>JASGCX010000113.1 GCA_030053925.1 Flavobacterium sp. | reverse complement strand
TGATGGTTCATGGGTGATGGGTGATGGGTGATGGTTCATGGGTGATGGGTGATGGTTCATGGGTGATGGGTGATGGTTCTTGGGGTGATGGGTCATGGTTCATGGGTGATGGGTGATGGGTGATGGTTCATGGGTGATAGTTCATGGGTGATGGGGCATGGTTGACGGTTCAAATTAACACCACCACTTTTGTCCATTAAGCCACTTTTTATTATAACACACCTTGTCACACAAACGCTTTAGCTTCACGCCATGGTTTATAAAATATTAACGGTTGCGGCACTAGCAACTTTCGAGATTTATGCGGCTATACCTACGGGTTTTTTAATGGGTTTATCGCCTTGGGTTATCTTTTTTGCTAGCTTAACAGGTGGTATTGTTGGGGTGTTTGTTGCCGCTTTTTTAGGTGAAAAAATTGAAGCGTTTATTACTAAGTACAAAAAACCAAAACTAGTTTTAAAAGAAAAAAAGCCCAATCTCGCACACAAACTAATGGAAAAATATGGCGTAATTGGTTTGGGTTTTTTGGGTACAGTTTCGGTAGGCGCACCGGTAAGTATTGCCGTTGGTGTGGGGTTTAATGTACCTATGCACAAGTTGGCAATATGGTGCTGCATTGGTGTTTTAACCCGCTGTGCGGTATTTACAACTATTGGCTATTATGGTATTCAATTGTTTTAAATACCTTTCTGCGAACAATTTATATCGAAAAAATTAGCATCTTTGAACTGCTTAAACACTTTTAACTATGTACAAATTACTTGTAGCTATATTTTTTATTACTACCTCTAGCATCTCAGTATCTGCTCAAACAAAAATTACCCCCGATGAAGCCGCCAAGCACATAGGTGATAGTGTAACGGTTTGTGGTAAAATTTTTGGTGGTAGATATTTTGACCGTGGCGAGAACAAAATTACGCTGTTAAATATGGGTGCAGCTTATCCACTATCGCCTTTAACCATTGTTATTGAAGCTGCTAGCAGAAAAAACTTTAGCAAGAAGCCTGAAGAGTTTTACGCTAATAAAGAAGTGTGTATAACAGGTGTGGTAAAAGAATACAAGGGCAAGCCTCAAATTATTATTGCTAAAGAAACACAAATTGTGCTGAAACCTTAGTTATAAGCGCACTATTTTAAAAATGTGGATGGGCGTTTGAAATTGTTGGTTTATGTCCGATTCTTTGTAAATGGTTTTTGCAACATCCATCCCTTTTACTACTCTGCCAAAGGCGGCAAAGCCAAGTTTATCGGCCATATTTTCACCGCCATAGTCAAGGCCAGGTTCGTCATCCATACAAATAAAAAACTCAGTAGTAGCACTGCCTGGCTCGTTTCTAGCCATAGATATTACACCAGTTTTGTGCAAAATGCCCGTTTGCAATGTGGTTTCGTGTGGTGTACCTTTTAGGCTTCTTGCCTTAGCATTATTAGTTTTCCAAAGGCCACCTTGTATCAATTCTGTTTTAGGTGCATCAGAGGGTTGATTGGTAATATTAAGCACACGATAAAAATTACTATTGTTATAAAAACCAGCATCTACATAAGCCAAAAATGCACCTGCCGTTTTAGGGGCTTTTTTATCAAATAATTCTAGTTCTATATCGCCAAAAGAGGTTTTAAATACTACATGCGGGTTCTCATACACTTTTTTACTTTTGCAGGCTATGCAACACCAACTTAAAAGTACTAATAAGGTTATTTGTTTCATACTGTGTGCAAAATAGTATTTAAAGCAGTTGCCACAAAAACGTACGAAAAACATGTAGCAGAAACCTTGAGTTGTATATATTTACCAAACGTTTAACTGTTACAAAAGCCTAGCAATGCAAGACATTTACTTACACCACAATCATCAAGAAAAACACTTAAAAAGCTCAGAATTATTAACAGATATTGTAATAGGCATGAGCGATGGGTTAACCGTACCATTTGCCTTGGCAGCAGGGTTAAGTGGTGCAGTAAGTAATACCAGTTTAATAGTGGTGGCTGGTATTGCAGAAATTGCCGCAGGTTCTATTGCTATGGGTTTAGGTGGTTATTTGGCAGGCAAAACCGAGCAAGACCATTACAACAGCGAACTAAAAGTTGAATACGACGAAATAGAAACCAAAACTGAGATAGAGAAAGAAGAGGTACGCATTTTTTTTAGAGATTGGGGCTTTAGTAAAGATTTGCAGGATAAAGCCGTAGAAGAAATTTGTAAAGACAAAGACCGCTGGGTAGATTTTATGATGAAACACGAACTAGGTTTAGATAAACCCGACCCTAAACGTGCCACCAAAAGTGCTTTCAATATTGGGTTGTCGTATGTGTTGGGTGGTTTAATTCCATTAAGCCCTTATTTTTTTATTGACAATTCTGTAGATGCATTGAAAATATCGGTGGTAGTAACGTTGTTGTGCTTGTTTGTATTTGGTTATTTTAAAAGCAAAATCACAGGTGTGCATCCTGTAATTGGTGGCCTTAAAGTAATGATGATAGGTGCTGCCGCAGCCGCTGCTGCATTTGGTATTGCTAAGGCCATAGATGGGAAGTAGCATAATATTGCTAACCAGAAAGCGCACCACAAAAAGCAAACGTTTAAGGAAGCCTATATTTTGTTTTTAAAGCAGTTTGAGGTTGAATATAACGAGCGTTTTTTGTTTGATTTTTTAGCCTAAAATGTTGCAGAGTTCTTGTTTAAAATTATCCTTTTTGCTACAAGTATTTATCGCCTATGGCCAATGTGCTTAGTAGTTTTGTTGATACATTATTATCAATGTCTCACTAGCTTTTAGCATATTTTTCAAGCGTAAACAGAACGTACAAGTGTGCAAAGCAACAGGTGCTAAATTGTAATAGTGAAGTGGGTTGCATAAATAAAAAATCCCACAGTTTTTTGCAAATAAGCTGTGGGATTTTTTTACTTCTAAAAATGATTTACGCATTAATAATCTGCACAAATTCATCTACAATAAGCGATGCGCCGCCAACTAGGCCGCCATCAACATCGGGCTGAGAAAATAACTCAACGGCGTTGTTGGCTTTTACGCTACCACCATATAAAATTGAAATATTGTTGGCTACATCGGCACCATATTTAGCGGCAAAATGTGAACGGATAAATGCGTGCATTTCTTGTGCTTGTGCGCTACTAGCGGTTTTGCCAGTACCAATAGCCCAAATTGGTTCGTAAGCAATTACTACTTTTTGTATGGCTTCTGCCGATAAATGGAGCAAACTTTCGGTTAATTGAGTGGCCACATAAGCGTTTTGTGTATTGGCCTCACGAATGTTTAAAGGCTCGCCACAGCAGAAAATAGGGGTGATGTTGTATTCTAATGCGATGTTGGTTTTATCAGCTAAAAAAGCATTTGATTCGCCAAAGTATTCGCGTCTTTCAGAGTGACCAAGCACTACGTAGTTAATGCCAATAGACTGTAACATTTCTACAGAAATTTCGCCAGTAAAAGCACCGCTTTTTTTACTGTAAATGTTTTGAGCGGCTACTTGCAAAAATGGATTAGCAGCTAATTTTTCTTTTGCCAAAATAAGATATGGCGCTGGTACTGCAAATACGGCTAGTCTGTTTTCGTTTACGTTTAATGTTGCCAAAGCAAAAGCATCTAATAAAGTATTGGCTTGTGCTAGTGTGCCATTCATTTTCCAGTTGGCTGCTGCAATTTGTTTACGCATGAGTTATAGTTTATAGTTTATAGTTTATAGTTTGGAGTTTAAAAGTTTAAGAGTTTAAAAGTTTGGAGTTTGGTGTTTTGAGTTTGGAGTTTTGAGTTTAAAAGTTTAAGAGTTTAAAAGTTTGGAGTTTGGTGTTTTGAGTTTGGTGTTTTGAGTTTGGTGTTTGGTGTTTGTAGTTTAAAAGTTTACTGTTATTTTATCTGTGGTCATCGGTTTAATCTGCTAAAGCTGTGTGCCTAATTTGGCTTCAAATATATGTTTCAGTATGCCAATTTCAGCATCGGTTAGGCTTTGGTGTTTCATTTGTTTCCAATTGTTAATGTCTGTGTATGCTTTTTCTAAATCGTATTCGGCCAAAGTACCCCATGTAAAATTGGGTATTTTGGTAGGTAGTAAACCTGCGCCAAATACATTGCAACACACACCAATAAACGATCCTGTATTGACAGAAGCGTTAATAGCAACACGACTATAATCGCCAATTAATGCACCACATTTTTGCCCGCCAGAAATAAATGCGTTAGCGCCAACGTTCCATATTTTTACGTTGCCACCAGTATTTTTTACATTGCTATTGCTACTGCCTGCACCAAAATTGCACCATTCGCCAATTACACTATCGCCTAAATAACCATCATGTGCTTTGTTGCTATGCCCTTGAAATACCACGTTTTTAATTTCGCCACCAACCACACAATTAGGGCCAATAGTAGTTGCACCATAAAATTTACTACCCATTTTTACTAGGCTATTTTTACCAATTACCAATGGCCCACGCAACATAGCACCTTCCATTATTACTGCATCTTTAGCAATGTAAATAGGACCAGTAGAAGCGTTGAGTGTACAGAAATCTAGTGTTACATTGTCTTCAAGAAAAATATCTTGAGCATTAATAACTTGGTTGGTATGGTTAATTGGTTGAGACGTTTTATGCTTTGTTAAATGGGCAAAATCTTCACGAATTATTGTATCGTTCCAATAAAATAACTGCTGTGGGTATTTGATGCGTTCAACATCTAGCAAGTCGTAAATATTTTGAAACCATTGCAGGCTTTCCTTTGGGTTAAATGTGTGTGAAGGTGCAGTACTTCTGCCTGCAATTAAACCGCAATCGTTGGCTAGTGCTTCGCCTATTTGTAACGATAAAATTCTGTCAAGCAAATGGTTTGTAAGCATGATAGACGCATCTACCCAAATATGGTCGCCTTCTTCAATTAAAGGATAAAGTGGTTGCAAATAATTTTCGGTATAAACAAACACTTGTTGATTGGTTCGTAAAGCCCATCTTTCTGCAATGGTTACAATGCCAAAACGCAATGCTGCAATGGCTTTGGTGGCTGTAAATGGTTGTAAATAGTTGCGTTGTGCATTATCAAACAGAACAATAGCCATAGTAAATAATTAGCTACAAACTTACGATAAGGATTGATGGGAACACTAATGCCACAGATTTTTACCGATTCAACCGCTTATCTTTTATACAACAACATCCGCTTTCATCCATACAAATCAATGCAATCGGTGTTGCTATCCTTCCTTTCCCTAAATTGCAGTTTCTAAAATAAAACGTTATGAACTTTGGAACCTTTGCTTATCCATTACCACCCAATGAATCTATACAACAATATGGCCCCGGTAGCCCCGAAAAAGCAGCCTTAAAAGCCACATTAAAAGCGTTGAAGAAAATGCAAATTGATGTGCCAATGTACATTGGCAATAAAGCAGTAAAAACTACCAATAAAGTAGCCATGCATCCACCGCATGAAAAAGATTTTACGCTTGGCTATTTTAATATGGGCGAAGAAAAACACATTACGCAAGCAATTGCTGCAGCACTTGCTGCCAAAGAGGCTTGGGCCAATATGAGTTGGGAAGCAAGAGCGCATATATTTTTAAAAGCAGCAGATTTATTGGCTACAAAATATCGCTACCACATTAATGCTGCTACCATGCTTGGGCAAAGTAAAAATGTTTACCAAGCCGAGATAGATGCCGCTTGCGAATTGATTGACTTTTTACGCTTTAATGTACATTATTTAAGCGAAATTTATAAACAGCAGCCTGTGTCTTCACTAGGTATGCACAACCGTTTAGAGTGGCGACCTTTAGAAGGCTTTGTGCTAGCTATTACACCATTTAACTTCACGGCTATAGGGGCAAACTTACCTGCAAGTGCTGCCATGTGTGGCAATACAGTGGTATGGAAACCTGCCGATACACAAATATATTCGGCACAGATGTTTATGAAAGTGATGAAAGAAGCAGGCTTGCCCGATGGTGTTATTAATATGATTTATGTTGATGGCCCAACATTGGGTAAAGTTTGTTTCTCGCACCCCGATTTAGCAGGTGTACACTTTACAGGTAGTACGGCTGTGTTTAATACCATTTGGCAATCGATAGGAACCAATATTGCTAATTTTAAAACCTACCCAAGAATTGTAGGCGAAACCGGTGGTAAAGATTTTATCATGATTCATAAAAGTGCCGATGTAGATGTAGCTGTTACGGCTTTGGCTCGTGGTGCTTTTGAGTTTCAGGGGCAAAAATGTAGTGCTTGTTCTAGGGCTTATATACCAAGCAATCTTGCCGATGCCATTAAAAACAAATTGGTAGCCGCATTAGCTAGCATGAAAATGGGTAGCCCAGAAGATTTTAGCAATTTTATTACGGCTGTAATAGACGAACGTAGCTTTAAGAAAATTACCAAATACATAGACGAAGCTAAGAAGGATAAAAAGGTGAAAATTATTGCGGGTGGTAATTACGATAAATCGGTAGGATATTTTGTAGAGCCAACCGTAATTGAAACCAAAGACCCTAAATATGTAACCATGTGCGAAGAAATATTTGGGCCAGTATTAACCATTTATGTGTACGATGCTGATGCGTACGAAGAAACCTTAGCGGTGGTTGATAGCACTTCTAGCTATGCGTTAACAGGTGCTATTATTGCGCAAGACCGATACGCCATAGAACTTGCTACCAATGCCTTACGCAATGCGGCTGGTAATTTTTATGTAAATGATAAATGTACAGGTGCAGTGGTTGGTCAGCAGCCATTTGGTGGCGCAAGAAGTAGCGGTACCAACGATAAAGGTGGTAGCCAACTAAACCTATACCGTTGGTTAAGTGCAAGAACCATTAAAGAAGTTTTTGTACCACCAACCGATTACAAATATCCTTTTGTACAAGAAGCGTAGTTGTCTGTCTGAACGTGGATTTTGTAAGATTGATTGGATTAGTAAGATTATTTTAAATAGTAAGCCCCGCATGAAAATGTGGGGCTTTTTTTCGCCGTTGTTGGTGTTGCTTTCACCAACAGTATTTACAAGTCTTAGTTAGATGCTTCCCCGAAAATCGGGGCAGGCCCTTCCTAAAGCTAATCCTTGAAGGTTTTGCAAAACCTTTAAGGATTTTAGTGATAATGCCCATCGGTTCTTATTTAGCAATATGCTTATAAAAATGTTCCTTAAATGATTCGGAAATTGGAATAAATGCTGCTACAATTTTTATCCTATCTCGCTCAATTAATTCAATTTTATCGAGTGCTACTAAGTAAGATTTGTGAACTCTTACAAATTGATTGGATGGAAGTTTTTGTTCTAAATCTTTAAAGGTTTCAAGTGTCATTATCTTCTTTTCCTTTGTATGAATTTGTCTATAATCTCGCATTCCCTCAATAAATAAAATATCGTTGAGCATTATTTTTTCGAGTCGATATTCTGTTTTAATAAAAATAAAATTGGCAACACTAATTTTTATCTGTCTAATTGCATCGTACACTTTTATTACAGCTTGCATAAACCTTTCAAATGTGTATGGCTTTAATAGATAATCAGCAACACTTAGTTCAAAACCTTTGATAGCATATTGGTTAAAAGCAGTTGTTATAATAACTGCTGGTCGTTGCTGAAATGACTCTAGTAAATGGATGCCCGAAAATTCATCCATTTGAATGTCTAAAAAAAACAAATCAACCTTCTCGCTTTTTAAGTACACAAGTGCATCCATCCCATTATCGAATGTTTGTAGTAATTGCAAAAAAGGTACTTTCTGCACAAAATCCTTTGCTCTTGCCATAGCCAATGGCTCATCTTCTATTATGATACAGCTTATCGTCATAAGATTGTAATGTTCAGAGTTACAATAAATTCACGCTCTAATTTTTTGATGTCTAATTGATGTTGATTGTGATACAATAAATGCAAGCGTTGTTTAATTAATTCAATGCCTAAGCCACTTTGTTCCTGTACAGATATGTTGGTATAGTCATAAGCATTTTTGCAAATGAAAGTTATTTCACCACCAGTTATTGCGATACTAATAGCAATAGCATGGTCAATTTTTTTATTGATAGAATGCTTAAAAGCGTTTTCAATAAAAGGTATAAAAATCATTGGGGCAATGCTAATATCATCAGCCATACCTGTAACAGAAAACTGTACATAGTTTTCATTGGCTGTTCTTATTTTTTGCAGGGCAATATACTTTCTTATGTAGGCAATTTCTTTGGTTAAAAGTATCCGTTCGGTAGAAGTTTCGTAGAGCATAAAACGCATAATATCGGATAGTTGTTGCAGGTATTGCGAAGCTGCTTCTGCATCTTTTGCAATTAATACATCAATATTGTTTATGGTATTGAAAAGAAAGTGTGGGTTGATTTGCGCTCTTAATAATGCGAGTTCCGATTGCAGGTTTTTAGCCATCAATTGTTCTTTAAAACTTATGTCCGAATACCAGTTAATAAATGCCCTAACGAAGCAGCCTGTAGCAGCAGTTCCAATTAACCTAAAGAATTCAAATGGTATGTAATAACTAGAATTATCTGGAAACTTATATTTTTTTGGTACAAATGTTAGAGAAGCAAATCTTATACTTTCGTACTTGATGAATACGCATGTGAAACAAGCAATAAGTCCACACAATATAAACAATGCTATTCTTTTTTTGGCAATAAATTTTGGGAATAAATAGAGATAGAATAGGTAAAAAACAATTATTGAGAAAAGAGTATTGCTTACATTGCTAATAGCATTGTGATATAAGTGTGAAGCCGTCTCTTGCTCAATTTCCTTGATCTGTTCTAATGCATACAAACTAAAATAAGCAGAAGAAATTGGCATTAACCAATAACAACAATGCAAAGCAATAACAACTGATTTTTTCATGAAGATGTTGTGTTTTCAATTAAACAATATACCAAAAGTGAACAGTTGTAGTTAGGTGTAAAAATCCGTTCTGCATGTTGCTATTATTTATCTGCAAAATAGGCGAATCATCCTATTTCCGCCGCTGTTGGTGTTGGTTTCACCAACAGCTTCTCCTTCCTTAAGTTAGATGCTTCGTTCCTCAGCATGACAATCAACCTTTGCAGCCTTTGCCTTCTTTGTTTCTTTGCGTGAAATACCTACGCTGCAATAAAAGCCCAATAAAGTGATAACCGATGCGAGGTGCAACGCATATGCAGCCTCATAGTAGTACAAAAGTTGGTAACATAAAGCTAATCCTTGAAGGTTTTGCAAAACCTTCAAAGTTTTTAGTGACTTTCTACTCAATTGAATTATTTGGCTCGCAGATGCTGCTGATTTACGCTGAAAAGAAGCTTTAAAAAAATATTCCAAAAAAAAAATAGTAGCCTTTTGTGTGTTTTATAATACCACTGCTTATATTTGATTATCGGTATAA
>JASGCX010000112.1:120-9380 GCA_030053925.1 Flavobacterium sp. | reverse complement strand
CAAACTCCAAACTCCAAACTCCAAACTCCAAACTCCAAACTCCAAACTCCAAACTTCAAACTTCAAACTTCAAACTTCCAAACTTCTAAACTACTAAACTTCTAAACTTCTAACTCCAAACTTCAAACTTCAAACTTCAAACTCCAAACTCCAAACTTCAAACTTCAAACTTCAAACTCCAAACTTCTAAACTTCCAAACTCCAAACTCCAAACTCCAAACTCCAAACTTCCAAACTTCAAACTTCCAAACTTCCAAACTTCAAAACTTCTAACTCCAAACTCCAAACTCCAAACTAATGCTACCCTTTCCAATTGAAATTGAGGCCTATTTGATGAAACAGATTGCGTTGATAAAAGCCTGTACCATAATTTATTTGTAGCTTTTTTAGCTTAATACCTAAGCCCATGCTAAAACCATTTAGCGAGTTAGTAAAACCATAAGCACTTAAATCTTTAGCCCTTAAAAAGTTGTAACCTACACCAAGTTCTAGCTTGTCATCTATAAATATTTGCGAAGCAAAAACTAAGTGCGATAGCATATTATCAAGGGTTTTAGCTTGTTGGGTATTGCCTTCGCTTGCGTTAAAAGCACTATCGTTGTAGCTTATTACTATTTGCTGTAAGTGGTGGGCAGTAAGCGAAAACTGAATAGGTGCTTTTGCCAATCGTTTAGTAATGCCTAGCTGTATATCAAACGGCAATTCTTCCTTTGTATTTGTGTTGGTGTAATTACGTAATTGTGTACCAATATTTTTGGCCACCAAACTTATTTGTAAATAATTACTAGAATCAAAATAGCTTAGGCCAATATCTGTTGCAATAGCACTGCTTTTATACTGGCCATAGCTACTGCTAATATATTTTAAACTTGCACCAAGCCAAAAGCGTTCTTTGTATTGCTTTGAAATCATGGCTTGTGCAACATAATCTGTAGGGGTAAATGTGCCGTAAATATTGCCAATTGCATCGGTTTGTGTAATGCTGCCATAGCTTAAATAGTTAACCCCAAAACCCAAAGTTATATCTGGCTTTTGAGCATAAAAAGCGGTAGTTAAACTGTAGTTTTTTATGCCTGCTAAAAACTTATTAAAGCTAGCATTTGTTTGTAGGTGTTGTTCTTTTCGTAACAACGCAGGATTATTAAAACTATAACTTACATCGTTACTAATACTTGACACATTTGCACCGCCAATTGCACTTACTTGCGCTGCATTTGGCAAGCCCATAAAACTAAAAGCAGCATTGCCACCCACTGTTTGTGCTGCAATAATGCTGCTTGTAAAAAGAAGAAATATTAGTTGTAAAGTATGCTTCATTAGTGCGATGAAGATACTGCTATTGTTAATTATTGTCTTTCAATTGTAGTTCTATCGTAAACAATAAGTTTATAGCTACTGTTTTTTGTTTTAATAGCAACGCTGCGGCTGAATGTAGCACCGTTTTTTTTGTACAATTAGTTAGAAGTATTGTTATTAAAACTGCCTACTTTTTTACATCAGTTTGCGCTGTTTTATTGTGCACAATTTCTTTGCACTCTAAATATTGTTTGTTACCCATTTGCGCAGCTACAATAGATGTTTTGTACCAAAACGTTGCTTTGAAAATTTCTTAAGTTGGTTGTACACTAGTTGATAAACTAAGCAGCCAATATAGTTGTCAGTAACATCTTAGGTGTATTTACATGCAAACAAGGTTTAGCAAATTGCTACTTTTTAAAATTGCTACAAATTGTGTATGAGGAAAAATATTTTCTAGAAAAAAATCAAACAAACGCAAAAAAGCTAAACACAGTCCTTCTTTTAAAAATCAATGCTACGGCTGTTTTTGTGGGTTTTGTGGCACTAACTTGCTGTAAGTGACAAGTGATTATAATCGCTTAGCACAGCATATAAAAAAGTAAGAGGTTCGTGTTGGCTTTTTATGCTTAAAACTGTTTCAATTTTTTGCATGGTTTGATAAGCTAGCATTGTATTGCCGCTTTTGTGTACGTTTAAAATTACTTCTTTTACTAACTGAATATCGCTGTCTTTAAGATTAATTACTTCAGGATAAGTGGCTCTGTAATTTGTTTCGGCAACAGGTACATACAAGGTATCGTTAATGGTAGTTCTAAGTGTTGTTTTAATAAGTGTTGTGCCAGCAACAATATCACCAAGGCGTTGCCGCTTTTCGCTTACTGCAATCATTATTACCCCTACAACGCCAAATAATATCCATACTTCTATCATTCTAAATAGCCAGCGCATAAGGTATTGCGAAAATGAAGGCTGATTGCCATTAATGCTAATAACTTTTATTTTCATTACGCGTTTACCAATTGTTTGCCCATTCATTAACACCTCACTAAGTAAAGAGTAAAATATGGCAGGTATGCAAACAACATAAATAAAAAGCGTCAGCACATCGTCACTAAAATTGGCTCGTAAAGCTATCACTATTAAAATAATTGCGTAGGCTATTAAAATCAACCTATCAACAATAGCGGCTACAATTCTGTCACCAACACTTGCTAAGTCGTATTCTAATTCAATGTTTTGCGGAGTAAGTATTGAAATTTTGCTCATAAAAAATTATCTTGCCACAAATAAAAATAAATTTATTCATCCATTATATATCATCAAGCATTATTTTTAAGGTGTTAATATTTTTTTGATGAGAGAAGCAGTTTTTTTAAAACAAAATGCAGACAAATGGAAGCAATTTGAAGAAGATGTAAAAAAGCATCTTTCTGCAGATGAATTGGCTAACCAATTTGTAGAAATAACCGATGATTTGAGCTATGCCAAAACTTTTTATCCAAAAAGTAATACTACACGTTATCTCAATGGGTTAGCGGCAAAGTTTCATGTAGAAATTTATAAAAATAAAAAAGAGAAAAAAGGCCGTGTTTGGTGGTTTTGGCAGTTTGAGTTGCCCTACCTTTTTAAATACTATCACAAGCAATTTTTGTATGCCTTTTTATTTTTTGTTGTGTTTAGTTTAATGGGTGCTTTAAGTGCTAAATACGATGATAGTTTTGTAAGGCTTATTCTTGGTGATGGCTATATAAATATGACGCTAGATAACATTGAAAAAGGCAATCCATTTGGGGTATATAAAAGTGGTAGCCAATTTTCTATGTTTGTAGAAATTGCTAGTAACAATATCCGAGTGTCTTTAATTACTTACGTGTTGGGTATTTGTTTTTCGGTTGGTAGTATTTGGATGCTATTTACTAATGGCATTAGGATGGGTGCTTTTCAGTACATGTTTATTGCTAAAGGGCTTGGTACTAAATTTATTCTCGTTGTATTTATACATGGTACATTAGAATTGTGGAGCATTATTATTGCTGGTGCAGCGGGTTTAATTATGGGCAATAGCTTTTTATTTCCTGGCACATTTACAAGAACCGAAAGTTTATTGCGTGGTGCAAAAGATGGGCTTAAAATAGTAATAGGCTTAGTGCCATTATTTATTGTTGCTGCTTTTTTTGAAGGCTTTGTAACACGTTACAGCAATATGCCTGTATGGACGAGCTTACTTATCTTAGGCACTTCTTTTACATTTATTATTTGGTATTTTATAATTTATCCTATACAATTACACAAGAAAATAAAAGCAACTTCTGAAAACACTTTAGAAATCTCAAACAACAAAAACTTTAACACATGGATGTCAAAAAAATGGAACTTAGAAAACTGAGAAATTTCAGTGACAACATCAACGATACCTTTCAATTTATTAAACAAGAATTTAAGCCACTGCTTGGCTGCTATGTTGCCATTTGTGGAATCTTTATTGTGCTTAGCAGTGTTATAAGTGGTATTTATCAGCGTGATTCTATGGCTGGGTTTATGCGGATATTCAAAGGGCTAAACTATCAGCAGAGGAGTTTAGGTGAAACATTTAACTTGAATTATTTTTTGATACTTTTTTTAGGCATCCTTAGTTATGTAATTATGCATATAGTAGTAGCGGTGTACTTTAAATTATACACTCAAAAAGGCAAAATATCGCCTACCATAGAAGAAGTTTGGAAAGTTACATTACGTTTTATAGTGCCAATATTTTTTTACTCAATTGTGTATGGCGTTATTACGTTTATCAGTTTCTTTTTCTGCATAGTACCTTTCTTCTATTTTGTTGTTGTATTTGCACCTTTTACGCTTATTTATGTAGTAGAAGAAAAGTCTTTTACAGATGGTTTTAGTAGATGTTTTAGTTTGATAAGAGATAACTATTGGGAGTCGTTGGGTATTTATATCATTAGTTATCTAATCTATAGCATTTCTGCTGGTATTATTGGGTTTATTGTAAGTATTCTAGCCGGTGGTATTTCTTATTTTGCTACAAAAGATTTAGCCGCTGTAGCTGGTATTTTTAGTGGTACGCTTAATATTTTTACACATATTTTCTACATCATTTTTGTAGTATCTGTTGCTTTAAATTATTACAATCTTGTTGAACGCCTAGATGGTAGCGGCTTGCTAGAACGCCTAGATAGTTTAGGTAGCAAGCAAGAAGATGCAATTGAAGAACAGTATTAATTAATTACAACAATACCAAGTGCTGAAATATTTTTGTTTGTTTATTTTTTTTACGTTGTTTGGGCAGCTTGCTTGGGCCAATCAACAACCTTTGCTACTAGATTCAAGTACAGTAACTGTAAGGGCTTTCAACGATTCGAGCTATAAAAATGACCCAGCTTTTGTGTATGAAGAAATGCCGCCGCAAACCGAAACTTGGTGGGATAGAATGTGGCGTAAATTCTGGAAATTTATTGACCAATTATTATCAACAAATGGTGGTAAACAATTTTTTACTTGGGGGCTGCTAGTTATTGCTTTAGGCGTATTGGGCTTTCTTGTGTACAAGTTTACAGGCATGAGCAAGTCGGGCTTTTTTGGAAAAAATGGCGATGCTTCATTGGCTTATCAAGTAGATGAAGATAACATTCATGAACTCAATTTTAAAGCTGCAATTGAAAAAGCCATTGCCAATAATAATTATCGCCTAGCAGTGCGTTTATTGTATTTGCAAACGCTAAAACAGTTAACAGATAATGGGCTTATCAATTGGCGCATTAATAAAACCAATGCTACTTACGTGCAAGAGTTAGCAGGCTATCAGCAGCAAAATAATTTTATTGAGCTTACCAATTATTTCGATAGAGTTTGGTATGGCGAAGCCAATATTAGCTACAAGCAATTTGCAGATGCACAACAATTATTTATTCAATTTCAACAACAAATGCAGTCGTGAAAAGCTATAAATTCTCATTAATAGTGTCGGTGTTGTTGTTGGTATTGTACATACTAGCACAGGTATATAAACCAAAGCCACTTGATTGGACGGTTACACTTAGCCAAAAAGATAAAAATCCTTTTGGTGCTTACATTGTGTATCATCAATTACAGCATTTGTTTCCTAGTGCCACTGTTTCTATTAGTAGAGATCCATGGTACAATAAACTGTATGAGGCATCATTTGAACAAACGGCTTATTTTGCCATTTCGCCAGAACTTGGTACCGATACTTTAGATGTGGCTGCAGCTTATCAATTTGTAGAAGATGGTAATTATTTATTTATCTCGACCAATGAATTAAGCAAAAAATTAAGAGACACTTTAGGTATCTCAATAACCGATTTTTACACGTTTAATACCAACGATTCTAGCACCATCAACTTTGTAAGCCCATCTGTAAAAGCTGCTAAAAATTACACATCTAGCAAGGCTATTGTAAATAATTATTTCGATAGCATTAAACAACCACATAGCACTGTAGTATTGGGCACAAACGATAAAAACAAACCAAATTTTATAAGAGTAAACTGCGGTAAAGGTGCTTTTTTTGTACATGCTACACCATTAGTGTTTAGCAATTATTTTATAGCCAAAGATGGTAACGCCAACTATACAGCCACAGCTTTAAGTTATGTGCCAGCAACTGTAACCACAGTAATTTGGGATGAATATTACAAACTTGGTAGGGTAGGGGCAGCTACACCATTACGTGTATTTTTAGAAAATGAATACCTACGATGGGCTTTGCGGCTTGCAATTGCGGCTATGCTGTTGTATGTGTTGTTTAATATAAAACGTAGACAACGCATTATACCCATTATTACGCCATTACAAAATGCCACGCTAGACTTTGTTAAAACCATTGCAGGTGTGTATTTTCATCAAAAAGATAACAAGGCTATTGCTTATAAAAAACTACAACATTGGCTCGATTTTGTAAGGCTGCACTTTCAAATATCAACCTTGGTGCTTAACAACAATTTTGTGCTACTATTGGTAAAAAAAAGTGGTGTAGGTGCGGGCCATATAGAAAGCCTTATTTATTATGTAAGCGTGGTAGAAACACATGCAGTAAGCGATAAAATGCTATTAGAAATAAGCAACAGCATTGATAATTTTTACAAAGAAGCAAAAGCTAGTTAGCAAATATTTTTTTCAATAAACAACCATCATTTAAGTAACAGATGTAGCAATTATTATTATGGAAAATATAGTAGACACAACACCAATACAGCAAGCAATGGCTGCTGTAAAAGCCGAAATTGGTAAAGTATTAGTAGGTCAGGATCAAATGGTAGAGTTATTGCTAACAGCCATTTTAGCCGAGGGCCATGTATTGATAGAAGGTGTGCCAGGAGTGGCTAAAACATTGGCTGCAAAGCTAATAGCACGTTGTATTAATGTGCCGTTTAGCCGTATTCAGTTTACACCCGATTTAATGCCAAGCGATGTATTGGGCACCAATGTTTTCAATCCTCAATCGGGTAGTTTTAGCTATAAGCAAGGGCCTATTTTTAGCAATATTGTATTGATAGATGAAATCAATCGTTCGCCTGCCAAAACGCAAGCAGCTTTGTTTGAAGTAATGGAAGAGCGCCAAATAAGTAACGATGGTATTACTTACTTTTTGCAAGAACCATTTATGGTATTGGCTACGCAAAATCCGGTAGAGCAAGAAGGTACGTATCGCTTACCAGAAGCGCAGTTAGATAGATTTTTGTTTAAAATAGAAGTGGGTTATCCTGCATTGGAAGAAGAAATTTTAATTCTACAAAATGCCGATAAAGGCATTACAACACACTTTACCAATGCCGTGTTTTCTGTGTTAAACGCATCAGATATTCAGCATTATAGAAGTCTTGTTGCTCAAGTGCATATAGCCCAAAAAGTATTGCAGTTTATAGCCCAATTAATTCAAGAAACACGTACTAGTAAGTGGTTGTATTTAGGGGCTTCGCCACGTGCAAGTGTTGCAGTGCTAAAAGCCGCAAAAGCAATAGCAGCAATGGCTGGTAGAGATTTTGTAACGCCAGACGATGTAACCAAAGTACTGTATCCGGTGTTGTGCCATCGCATTATTTTAACACCAGAAAAAGAAATGGAAGGCAGTACACCTAAGCAAGTAATTGAAGAGTTGATGAAGAAGGTAGAAGTGCCGAGATAAATGCGATTTGAGATTTTGGATTTATGATTTGAGATTTTGTTGCGTTAGCTCAGTATCTAAAAGTTATCTAAAAGTTATCTGAATTCAATAGAAAATTTTAAATCTCAAGGCAGGAATTTCAAATCACAAATTTCAACTTAGAAATGCTTTCATCATTCAATCATTCCAATCATTAAAATCAGTGATTAAAAAATTTCTCTCACCGCTATACTTAAGTACCCGCTTTTATGTGGCAATACTCTTGTGTATGCTACTATTTCTAACACGTTTTTTTGTGGCATGGCTAGGCGATATTCCTATGCTTGCTTTTCTTGCTTTTTTGGTTGTTTGTGTAATGGATTATGTGTTATTGTTTGGTAAAAGCAACGCTATTTGGGCAAAGCGTACCATGGCAGAACGTTTTAGTAATGGCGATGACAATGAAGTGAGAATTGATATTGAAAATCGCTATGGCTTTGCCACTAGCCTTGAAGTAATTGACGAAATTCCTCACCAATTTCAGCGAAGAGATGTGTTGTTTAAGTTGAATGTTGATGCCAATTGGCAAAAGCATATTATCTACCAATTGCGCCCTGTAAAGCGTGGTGCTTACGGCTTTGGCAATATTCGTGTGTTTGCAGCTTCGCCCATTTATTTTTTTACACGCAGGTTTACACTAGATGAACCGATAGATATATCTGTTTACCCATCTTATTTGCAATTGCGTAAGTATCAAATTATGGCTATCAGCAATCGCCTAAGCGAAGCTGGTGTAAAAAAGATTCGCCGCTTTGGCCATAGTATGGAATTTGAACAAATTAAAGAGTATGTACAAGGCGATGATTACCGCACGCTAAACTGGAAAGCTACCGCCAAAAGCGGGCAGTTAATGGTAAATACTTATAGCGATGAAAAAAGCCAACAGATTTACTGCATTATAGATAAAGGCCGTGTAATGAAGATGCCTTTTGAAGGCTTGAGTTTGTTAGATTATTCTATCAATGCATCGTTGGTTTTGAGCAATGTAGCATTGATGAAACAAGACAAAGCTGGCTTGGTAACATTTGCCGAAGGCATAGGCGCATTTGTAAAAGCCGATAAACGTTTGCTGCAAATGCAAACCATTTTAGAAACACTGTACAATCAAAAAACAAGGTATTTAGAAACCGACTTTGAAAGGCTCTACATTACCCTTAAAACCAAAGTAACACAGCGCAGTTTAGTAGTGTTATTTACCAATTTTGAAAGCCTAAGCGGCATGAAACGTCAGTTGCCTTTTTTAAGAAAAATTGCTAGTCAGCACCTGTTGGTAACTGTGTTTTTTGAGAATACAGAACTAGACCGTGTAATTACAAAACCTGCCGAAAATATAGAAGCGGTGTACACCAAAGCCATTGCCGAACAATTTGCCTACGAGAAACGCCAAATTGTAAAAGAATTAAACAAGCATGGCATTATGAGTATTTTAACCGCACCCAAAAACCTAACCGTAAATACACTTAACAAATACCTAGAAATTAAGGCGAGGAATTTGATTTAGTGTTTTTCTCTCGCAGATTTTTATCAATTGGCAACTTCACAATTGGCAATAACGCCAAACCTAATGTTACAAGCAGCCTAGTGTGTAACGTATTTTGTCTTCTAGTTTTGTTAGAATAACCTACCAATAATATTTTTATTTGTTGTAAGGTGTTGCAACAACTTGCTTGCAATAGCTTTATTTGTTGTAAAGTGTTGCAACAACTTGCTTTCAATAGCATTATTTGTTGTAAAGTGTTGCAACAACTTGCTTGCAATAGCTTTATTTGTTGTAAAGTGTTGCAACAAC
>JASGCX010000025.1:36564-46093 GCA_030053925.1 Flavobacterium sp. | reverse complement strand
CACAGATAGCATACACTTAATCAAAAACTTTCCAAGTCTTATTTCACAATCACTATATTCTTATCATCAAGCAAAGGCAAATTTTTAAATCGTAGAATAACATTGGCGGTAACCACTACATCACGTTGGCAATAATCTACAATGCGCTGTAGGTCTTTTTCTTTGTAATACACTTCTTGCACCATACTGCCATCCATATCTGTTTTAGAGGTTGGTATGCCCAGTACATTAGCCAATAAATGCAGTGAAATATAATTTTTGTAGTCTCCAAATTTCCACCATGCTAGTGTGTCAAACATTTTTACATCCCATGGTCGCTTGTCTTGCAGTTGCAAATATTCGGGCAAGGGCAATCTGTTTATCAATAACCGTCTACAAATAAAAGGGATATCAAACTCTCTAATATTGTGGCCGCCAAACTGAAACTGCTTTTGGTGTACATACATTTTATCGCAAAGCTTAACAAAGTCTTGCAACAATGTTCGTTCATCATCACCATACACACTTTTCATTTTTAAGCAGATTTGCTTATGTTCATTTTCGTAGAAAAATGCAGTAGAAATGCAGATTATTTTACCAAATTCTGCTAATATACCTGCCTTCATTTTGTAACTGTGTTCAGGCAACACATTTTCGGGCAGGGTTTTAGAAATTTTTTCAAACCAAAGGCTTTGCCACTCAGCATTTAGGCCGTTATAATCTGCCTCTGAAGGCACGGTTTCTATGTCTAACAATAATAAATTGGGTAGCATACTAAAATCGAATTACTTTTATTGTCTTAAAAAACGAAAACTATGAGTTACACACCTTCTGCAACACCAGAAAATTACGAACAAAAACCTAAAGATAACCGTAACGTAATATACGGCATTCTTGTTGGCGCATTATTATTAACATGGGGCTACATGATTTATGATAAAAGCCAAACCAAAGGCGAACTAGCGAACAAGAATACGCAAATTATTAGTGTAAGCAATGCTAAAGATTCTATCCAACAAGAATACAATTTGGCTTCTGCAAAACTAGATTCTATGGCAGGCAATAATGTAAAACTTGAAGGTGCTTTGGCTGAAAAAAATAGCGAAATCATTAAGCTTAAGCAAAACATTAATGGTATTTTAAAGAAGAAAAATGCTACTGATAGCGAGTTAAAAGAAGCTAAAAGCATGATTGCCGAATTGAACGGAAAGATTGATAACTTGTTCGCAGATTTAGAAAAAGCAAAAGCAGAAAACCAACAATTAACAGCTACAAATTCGCAGCTAAACAACGACAAGCAACAATTATCGGCCGAAAAACAAGCTATTGCAGAAAACTTAGCTGCTACCGATGCCGCTAAAAGAAGTGTAGAAGATTTAGCCTCTACCCTACACGCATCTAACATTGCTATTGCTGCAATTAATATAAAAAGTAGTGGTAAAGAAAAAGAAACTACTACCGCTAAACGTGCAGATTTATTACGCTTCTCTTTTGACCTTGATGAAAACCGTGTTGCACCAAGCGGTACTAAGCAAATTTATATTGCAGTAGTAGGGCCCGATGGTAAAGCCATTAGCAACGGTACAAGTTTTACTACAAGAGATGCTGGCGACAAACTATACACTGAAAAAGTAGACGTAATGTACGAACAAGGTAAACGTAAAAGCGTAAGCTTTGATTGGAAACAAAAAGATGCCAACTATCAAGTAGGTGACTATAAAATTCAGATTTACCACAATGGTTTTAAAATAGGCGAAGGTGTAAAAACCTTGAAAAAAGGTGGTTTATTTAGCTAATCAATTTTATCGAAAAAACACCAACAAAGGCAACCTAAACATGGTTGCCTTTGTTGTTTAGTTAATGTGACAAATGAAGTGTTAATTTGTAAAAAATTGCTTGTTATGATAGAGAAATATATTTCCGTTATTGGTGCCGGCACAATGGGTAATGGTATTGCACATGTATTTGCACAACATGGCTTTGCTGTAACGCTAATTGATATTAATGAAACACAGCTTGATAAAGCAATAGCAACCATTGCCAAAAACCTAGATAGACAAGTAACTAAAGGCAGTATTACAGAAGCTCTAAAACAAGCAACGCTTGCCAATATTAGTACGCAAACAAGTATTAAACTAGGTGTAGCCAATGCAGAAATTGTAGTAGAAGCAGCTACAGAAAACATCGATTTAAAACTATCAATTTTTAAGCAACTAGATGCTTTTGCGCCTGCAAATGCTATTCTTGCATCTAATACATCATCTATTTCTATTACTAAGATTGCTAGTGTAACCAAGCGGCCAAGCCAAGTAATTGGCATGCACTTTATGAATCCTGTACCCGTAATGAAACTGGTAGAAATTATTAATGGCTATGCTACTAGTGAAGCAGTTACAAATACTATAACCACACTAAGTACGCAGTTACAAAAGCTGCCTTGCGTTGTAAACGATTACCCTGGTTTTATTGCCAATAGACTATTAATGCCAATGATTAATGAAGCCATTTACAGCTTATACGAAGGCATTGCAGGTGTTGAAGAAATAGATACTATTATGAAACTTGGTATGGCGCATCCAATGGGACCGTTGCAATTAGCCGATTTTATTGGCTTAGATGTTTGCCTAAGTATTTTAAAAGTTTTGCAAGATGGCTTTGGTAATCCTAAATACGCACCTTGCCCTTTATTGGTAAACATGGTAACTGCGGGTAAACTAGGTGTAAAAAGTGGAGAAGGATTTTATGTTTATGTTGCTGGCAATAAAGAATTAATTGTAAGCAACACATTCAACAAAAAATAGCATATTTTTCTTCCTATCAAAAGCACTTTTTTCGTAGTAGTGCCATTCAATTGGGCAATTTTATTGTTCATTATTTGCCTATTTGCAAAACATAAAATTGACCAAGCGTACACTAATTTAACCAATACTGTACAGTGTAAAAGGCAAAGCCTAATAAGGCCTCACATCCACCGAATGTAGGTCTTTCAACTTAGATAATACTTCTTCTAAACGCACTTTTTGCACCCCCACATGCACAATGGTAAACAATTGATTTTCTTGCTTGATGATATTGCAATTACACTGCTTCAAAATCACCATTACATCATTCATTCTTGTATAATTAAATTGTAGCTCGAAATTAACTTCAACAGATTTTTGAATAATAGGCACTACCTGAAAAGCCATAGCAGTAGCCGATTTGTAGGCATTAATTAAACCAGGAACACCTAATAAAGTACCGCCAAAATATCTTACAACTACCACCAAAACATTGGTTAGCTGTTTGCTATCGATAACATTTAAAATTGGCCTTCCTGCTGTGCCACTAGGCTCGCCAGCATCACTTACTCTAAAATTATTACCGTCTAAACCAAGTCTGTAACCAAAGCAATGATGCACGGCTTTAGGATGTTGTTTTTTTAGTTCTTGCAAATGTTTTTTAAAATCTTCAACAGCACTAATAGGAAATGCATACGCCAAAAAACGACTGCCTTTATCTTTAAATTCTGCTACAGAAATCTTTTCAATGGTATAGTAATATAAGTGGTTACTCATAAGGCCTAATTACTATTGTTTTGGTTGGTAAAAAATGTAATAGTATCGTTCAACAAAACTGTTTGTTTAGCTTTTTTATGATGAGTTAAAATTGGTGCAACCACACCTGCATTTACAATCAACGAAGTATTTGCAATTACAACGGCTTCATCCCACAAATGCTTATCAATAAAGGATTGTAGCGTTTTGCTACCACCTTCTACAAGTAAGCTTTGAATATTCAATTGATAACAAGCCGCAAGAA
Source organism: Flavobacterium sp. (assembly GCA_030053925.1). Lineage (GTDB taxonomy): Bacteria > Bacteroidota > Bacteroidia > Chitinophagales > Chitinophagaceae > Parasediminibacterium. Next base: position 42,313 of record JASGCX010000025.1, on the reverse strand, counting down.
TTTCATCTAGCAAATCGGCTTCTTTATTTAGCTTGTAATAAGTTAAATTTTCGTTGTCTTTTTGCTTAAAATAATTGAACACAATTGTTCTTTCTACTTGATTAAATATTTGCAAATGGGTAGGTAGTTTTAAGTTTTTATCAATAACTAAACGTATAGGGCTTTTGCAGTGCCAAAGCCTATTAGTAAGAGATGGATTATCAAGCAAAGCAGTATTTGTGCCTACTAAAATAGCTGCGTTTTGATGACGTAATTGATGCCCCAATCTATTTGAAATATCGTTGCTTATTAACAACCTATCATCACCATTTACGCCTATCATACCATTGGCGGTTGCTGCCCATTTTAACACAATAAACGGTCGCTTCTTTTCATGAAACGTGAAGAAAATTTTATTCAATTCTCTACATTCATTTTCCAATACACCCACGGTTACATCTGCACCTGATAAACGCAATTTTGCTATGCCTTTACCATCTACTTGTTTAAAACTATCTGTGCATCCAACCACTACCTTTTTAATACCATGCTTAATAATTAAATCGCTACAAGGCGGTGTTTTACCAAAGTGTGCACAAGGCTCTAAGCTTACGTAAATAGTAGATTGAGCTATTAAATGCACAGCCGCTTTTGCAACGCTATTAATGCAATTAACTTCGGCATGTGCTTCACCATACTGTTGATGATAACCCTCTCCTATTATTCTATCTTCATACACCAATACACTGCCAACCATAGGATTGGGCGCAACATTGCCTTTGCCAAGTTTGGCTAATTGTAAGCAACGCAACATGTATTGTTCATGCAAAGTCAATATTAACAGGTATTTGGTAAAGGCGGCAAAAATAACTGAAATGGTACTAACATTGCAGCATGACTATTAACACGGCATATCATCGGCTTTTGTACCAACTATTTGAGTTGTACGATGACCGTGAAGCTGCCAATATTGCTGATTGGGTAATTGAACATATTACGGGGCAACTACGCATAGAAAGAATACTTTACAAAGATTTACCTTTAAATAACTCGCAGCAGCAACAGCTTGAAACCTTTACGCAGCAACTGTTACAGCGTAAACCCGTGCAGTATGTATTGCAAGAGGCATGGTTTGCAGGTATGAAGTTTTTTGTGAAGGAAGGCGTTTTAATACCAAGGCCAGAAACTGATGAATTGGTAGATCAAGTTGCAAGTTTCAACCCAATAGCTATCGGGTTGCAAGTTTCCGGTTCGTTACAAATTTTAGACATTGGCACAGGTAGTGGTTGCATACCTATTGCTTTAAAAAAACGCCTACCAACTAGTAACATTTTATCAATAGATATAAGCGATGTAGCATTAGCCATTGCGCAAAAAAATGCAACAGATTTACAGGCTGATATAGCTTTGCAACAAGTAGATTTTTTAAACGAAACAAATTGGTATCAACTTGGCAATTTTGATATTATTGTAAGTAACCCCCCTTACATTAAACAAAGCGAAAGTGCTAAAATGAGTAAGCACGTAACTGACTACGAGCCAAGCCTAGCTTTATTTGTAGCCGATAACAACGCTTTAATTTTTTATGAGAAAATAGCAACTTTTGGCAAAACACACCTCAACAGAAATGGTCAAATTTTTGTTGAGATAAATGAAGCACTAGGCCATGAAACAATAACCATGTTTCAGCAAAATGGTTATCAAACTTTATTGAAACAAGACCTTCAAGGTAAAGACAGAATGATTAAAGCCTGGATTATTTAAGTTCATCCAAAACAGCAAAAATTTTTTTTACAACTGCGCTAGCACTACCATTAAAGTTGTTGACAATAATAGCAACGGTATAATCAATACCTGCTTTACTTGTATGATAGCCTGCAAAACTTTTACTGCCACCAATAGTGCCACTTTTTAGTTTCATACCATTATAAATTGGAAGCGCATCGTAGAAAGAAGGAAACCATTTTTTATCTTTTGCATACTGCAACACATTTACCAAAACACCAGTGGTAATGCGGTTTTGAGGCGATAGGCCGCTACCATCAATTATTTTAATAGCACCTTTTTCAATGCCTCTTTCTTGCCAAAATTTTCTTACAATATCAACACCCATATCTGTAGAACCTACACCTAATTTTTCGTAGGCAATGGTTTTTAATAAAGCCTCGCCATATAAATTGATACTCTTTTTCACAAACCAATAGTTAATGCTATCTAGTGTTGGCGATTTGTGTATTGCAATAATTGTATTTGGCTTACGAGTAACTGTATCGGCTATTGTACACAAATCAAACATACTTTTGAAACTGATATTTTCTTTACGCAACGCTTCTTCCAATACTTGTTGAAGTTGCCACACAGGATGAGAAAATGCACCACTTATGGTAAAGGTTTTTTCGCCAGCAGGCACTGTACCTTCTACAAAACCTGCGTTGCTATAAGGCGGTAAATAAATGTAACCATTATCGCCACTACCCTTTTTACCAGTGGTAATATTGGGTTTTAAAAATGCTTTTTGCAAAGCCGGATTAGTTTTTAAAATTGTTACTTCATCGCCTTCATTATCACCGGGCTGCAGCACCAAATCGTACTGATTTTCGAGCCAATTTAGCCCCCAAGTACCAGCACCATAATAGTTACCAATATCATCCCAAATCCAGCCACCTGGTAATGGTTGATACGAGAATTTTCTTCCGTCTAAAAACACATTACCATCTATTAACTTGATACCTGTTTTTGTAATTGCAGCTAGCCATTCATTTACAATTACACTGTCTTTGGTAGTGCTGTATCGCCAGCTACCCAATGTAGGATCACCACTACCAACTATATATAAATTACCTTTTAAAACGCCCTTTGTAATTGCACCATCATAGCCTATGTCTGTTTTATACTGATAGTTTTTACCCAACAACTCAAAAGCAGTAACACTTGTTATTATTTTTTGGCAGCTTGCAGGTGCTAAACCCAACTCACTATTATAATCTATCACTACCTTATTCGTGTTCGATTCTACAACATACAAGCTTAAACTAGCGTGCTTTAAAGTGCTATCTTTTACTAATTGCTGCATGGCTTTAGCAAGCTTATAATGAACGCTTTGAGCCGTAGAAATAGTGCCAATAAAAATTAAACTAACGACAAGTTGAACGTGTTTCATGTGAGTACAATTACTTTGCACAAAATACAGCGTTGGTTTTATGGAAAAAATATTTGCGTCTATAATTACTATTGGTGATGAATTATTGATTGGTCAAGTGGTAGATACTAATAGCCCTTGGATGGCTCAAGAACTCAACAAAATAGGCATTTCTGTTAAACATCGTGTAGCAGTTGGTGATGCTTGGGATGACATTTGGTATGCCCTAGATGAAGAAAGTAAACACGCAGATATCTTGCTTATAACAGGTGGTTTAGGACCTACCGCCGATGATATTACCAAGCCTTTATTATGCGAGTATTTTGGTGGTAAAATGGTGGTTGATGAACCCACATTGGCACATGTAACAAACATTTTTGCCAATATTTTAAAGCGCCCAATGATTGAGCGTAATGCCAAGCAAGCAGAAGTGCCAAATGTATGTACTGTTTTAAAAAATGAAGTAGGTACTGCACCAGGCATGTTGTTTGAACGTGATGGTAAAATTTTTATAGCAATGCCTGGTGTGCCACACGAAATGAAATGGTTAATGACCAATCAAGTGTTGCCATTGATTCCTACAAAGTTTACTGCCCCAATTATTGAACATAGAACATTGCTAACAGCCGGTATTGGTGAAAGCTTTTTAGCCGAATTGATAACCGATTTTGAAGCAGCATTACCAGCCAATATCAAACTAGCCTACCTACCTAATTACGGTATGGTACGTTTGCGTCTTACATCTTCAGGCTTTGATAAACACACTATCATAGCACAACTCAATCATCAATTCAATCTACTCAAACAACAAGTTACAGACTATTTGGTAATTGATGAAGACATCACTTTACAAGCTGCCGTAGCGCAACTTTTAAAGAAACATGGCAAAACATTAGCTACCGCAGAAAGCTGTACAGGTGGGTATATTGCACACTTAATTACTTCAATGCCAGGTTCATCGGCATATTTTACAGGTAGTGTGGTTTGTTACAACAATAGAATTAAAACAAAACTGCTTGGTGTAAGCAACGAAGTTTTGCACACTGTGGGTGCTGTAAGCGAGCAAACTGTAACGCTTATGGCAAGCAATATTGTAAAACTAATGAACACCGATTATGGCATAGCGGTAAGTGGCATAATGGGTCCATCTGGTGCAACCCACGAAAAGCCAGTTGGCCTTGTATGGGTTGCTGTTAGTGACTCGCAGCGTATTATTGCTAAACAATTTAACTTGCGATACGATAGAGAAAGAAACATTAAAATAACGGCTTTACACGCTCTTAACATGTTGAGAAAGTTAATTGTGTATAACCATTAAATAACTTTCGATAGCTAAAAATTACTGGTGATTCAATCGTGCAATAAACTATTATTTTAGTTCCGAATAAAAAATTAGTAGCACTTAGCATATTTTAACGTAAACCTTGCGTATCTTAGCATACACTCAACGAAAAATAATTTTAGAAAGTTGTTTAATTAGGGTAATTTTTTAACCCATTAAATTCTCTGTTACGTATGGCTATAGTTGATTTGATAATGCCCAAATTGGGTGAAAGTATTATGGAAGCAACCATTTTGAAATGGCATAAAAATGTTGGCGACCGTATTGAACAAGATGAAACATTGCTTGATATTGCAACTGACAAAGTTGATAGCGAAGTACCTTCTACTGTAGATGGCACTGTGAAAGAGATACTGTTTGATGTAAATGATGTTGTGGCAGTAGGTAGCGTAATTGCTAAAATTGAAACGGCTGTAGCAGTAGCTTCTACGCCAATTGCACCACAAACACCAATTGCAACTGCACCTATTGTAGTACCAGTACACGAGCAAATTTACCAAGCACCCATAACACCACAACCCGAAGAAATTGAACCACCATTTTTAGGTGAATTACCATACGTACCGCAAAATATTACAACAGCGGGTGCCAAAAATAACAATAGCTTCTTCTCGCCATCTGTACTTAGCATTGCAAATAGCGTAGGCATTAGCTTAAGCGAACTTGAAAAAATAAAAGGTACAGGCGAAGATGGCAGAGTTACTAAAAAAGATATTCTAGAATACGTGCCTGAAAATAGTAGCCCTTTAAAATCAACTGGCAATAATCGTTTTCTCTCGCCCCTAGTTTTAAATATTGCAAATAGTGAAGGCATAAGCCTTGCAGAACTTGAACTCATTGAAGGAACAGGTACTGATGGTCGTATATCTAAAAGAGATGTTTTACAATATGTTGCAAATAAAAAAGCTGGTTTAATACCTGCTTATGCAACCCCTCAAACAATATATTCAGCACCACCTACACCAACAGAAATTGTACCGCAGCCAACATTTATTAGCGAACCAGTAGCTGCACCTGTGCAAGCAGCATTTGTAGCACCTTCCGTAGAACCTGTATTAATGCATCAACAACCAGTTGTTGCCTCACCTATAGTAACTGTTCCTCAACCTGTGGTAACTGTTCCTCAACCTGTGGTAACTGTTCCTCAACATGAGGGAACTGTTTCTCAACGTGAGGGAACTGTTCCTCAACATGTGGTAACTGTTCCTCAACATGAGGTAACTGTTCCTCAACGTGAGGGAACTGTTCCTCAACATGTGGTAACTGTTTCTCAACGTGAGGGAACTGTT
>JASGCX010000025.1:6046-36464 GCA_030053925.1 Flavobacterium sp. | reverse complement strand
CCTCAACATGAGGGAACTGTTCCTCAACATGTGGTAACTGTTCCTCAACGTGAGGGAACTGTTCCTCAACATGAGGGAACTGTTCCTCAACATGTGGTAACTGTTCCTCAACGTGAGGTAACTGTTCCTCAACGTGAGGAAACTGTTCCTCAACCTGTGGTTGAAATAACAGCAGTTGAACAAAAATCAATAGTTGGTACACCTATTAACCAAACTTACCTACAGCCTGTGCAACAATCAGTATTTGTACCTACACCAGTTTTCCAAGACATTCATTTAACAACACTTGCTGAAGGCCATACAGGTAAATTCGCCAATCCAAAGTCTGCATTGCCTACCGGTGATACAGAAATTATAGAGATGGATAGAATGCGCAAACTGATAGCCAAACACATGGTAAACAGTGTGCAAACTAGCCCACATGTAACAAGTTTTGTTGAAGCCGATGTAACCAATATGGTGCTTTGGCGCAACAGCGTAAAAGACGAATTTGAAAGAAGAGAAGGCACTAAAATAACTTTCACACCAATGTTTATAGAAAGCATAGTGAAGGTAATGCAACAGTTTCCTTTAATTAACTCTTCTATTGAGGGCGACAGAATTGTGGTTAAAAAAGACTTTAACATAGGTATGGCCACAGCTTTACCAAGTGGCAATTTAGTAGTGCCTGTAATTAAAAGTGCCGAAAAACTAAATATAGTTGGCCTAAGTAAAGCCGTAAACAACTTAGCTACTGCTGCTAGAAATAGCCAACTAAAACCAGACGATACAACAGTTGGTACATTTACAGTAACCAACATAGGCACCTTTGGTAGCTTAATGGGTACACCAATAATTAATCAGCCGCAAGTAGCCATTTTAGCTATTGGTGCCATAAAAAAGAAACCTGTGGTTATTGAAAGAGAAGATGGCGATACTATTTGTATTAGACACATGATGTACCTATCGCTTAGCTACGATCATAGAGTAATTGATGGTAGCGTAGGTGCAAGCTTTTTAACGGCTGTTGCCAAAGAATTAGAGCAATGGGATGTTAATAGAACTTGGTACCAATACGTATAAAATTCAATTGCTAAACAATACTATTTTTACAGCTATCAAAATTGATGGCTGTTTTTTTTGTTTGCAACTTCTTACTTGAAGGCTCAACTGATTTACAAATGATTTTACAATTTGCAACCAAACTTAAACATCCTGCCGAGTTTTTATTGCGTTTTGCCAATATTCAATATACATCCGATAACGTTGCAAATACTGCAGTAAAAAACGTCACTTCAATTAAAAAAATGTTTCCCGATTTAAAAGAAATAGCTCTATTTGACAACATTCCAAATTTACAACCAAATTGAAAGTTGAAAATTATTTGCCTTAGAAAAAGAGAATTAGAAAACTATTTTGCAAAACCAAAAATTCTTATGGATGAGAAGCTAATTATGTTTACCAATCGCTTGCAAAAAGTGTATAAGCATAGGCATAAACAGGCCGTAAGGCAAGGCATTACTTGCTACAGGGTGTACGACCACGACTTGCCTGAATTTCCGTTTTGCATAGAGCTTTACGAAGATAAAGTGTACCTAGCCGAGTACTTGCGTAGGCATGGTATGACGGATGAAGAACACGAGCAATGGCTAGAAGATTGCGTGGCAGTAATTGCAAATTTGCTTCAGGTAAAAAACGAAAATATTTACATAAAACAACGCAAACGAAAAGCGAACAGGCAACAACAATACGAGAAAGTTGATGACAAAAAAGAGTTTTTTACGGTGCTTGAAAATGGGCTCAAATTTTTAGTAAATCTTACTGACTATTTGGATACGGGTTTGTTTTTAGACCATAGAATTACAAGGCAAATGGTGCAGAAAGCATGTGCTGGCAAGCGTGTGCTAAACCTATTTGCTTATACTGGCTCGTTTAGTGTGTATGCTGCGGCTAGTAAAGCCAAAAGCGTTACTACGGTTGATTTATCAAAAACTTACCTAAGCTGGGCAGAGGATAATTTTGCTATCAATTTGCTGAAAGATGCAGAGTACTTTCAGTTTGTGCATGCAGATGTGAAGCAATATTTAAAAATACTTGCGCCAAATAGTTTTGATTTGGTAGTGATGGATCCGCCAACGTTTAGCAATAGTAAGCGCATGAAAGACATTTTAGACATTCAGCGTGACCACGTAGAATTATTGAACGATGTTTTGGCAGCAACAGTAACTGGCGGCACTGTGTATTTTAGTACAAACTACACCAAATTCATTATTAACACAGCAGCCATTAACGCCACTGAAATAAGAGACATTACCAAAGCAACCACACCTTTTGACTTTGAAGGTAAATTGAAGCGATGGTGCTATAAATTGGTGAAATAAGTGTACTATAAAAGCCTATTTGCCCTTAATATTAAGTGACAATTGCAGGCCTAAACTGTACAATTTTACTTCACCTTCACCAATACCTGTTAATGGAATTTTTACAAATGGGGTTAACTGATAAGATAGTTTTTTACCTAATTGTCTGCGATAACCAACTGCTAAATTTAAGATAGAGAACAAGTGGTTGTTTTTATCTTCTATTAAGTAATTGGTTTTTCGTGGCATGTTATTCCACAAATAGTTATAATCGTAAGATTCGCTTTTCATAAAGTAGGTAGATAACCCACCTACTGCAAACCAGCTATCTTTTTTACTTTGTGCAAATTGATATTGTAAATTAATTGGCAACTCGTACACCAAACAATTGGCATCAACGGTTTTTAGCTTGTAAGAAGCCGTTGCCCAAATTCGTCGATTGGTGTAATCTGCGCTATCTGCAGAATATAATTTTCTACTTACACCAAAGCCTGTGGCAATACTTAGTTTCTTGGTAATTTGATAGCTTAAACCAATACCAAAAGCAATACTTTTAGGTTCTTTCAAAGCTAAATCAACTGCCGAAATATCTGCTGCTACAAAAGCACTCACTTCAAATTTTGAAAGGAAAGATGGTTTTTTCTTTAGGTTATCATTTTTAATTACTACTACAAGTTTAGCAGCAGTATCAATGTTTATTTTGGCTTCTTTTTTATCAGTTGTATTTACAATTTCAGCAGGTTCTGTTTTTGCAACTACATCATCAATTTTGCTGCTTGTAGTATTATCAACAACCGGTGCCTTGTTAGTGCTACTAGATTGCGGTGTATTTAACTGCGCATCTTGTGCAATAGTTTTAGTTAAGGCAATTTGTTTGGCACTTTTAGCAATCTGTTTATTTCTTTTATTGTAGCTGCTACTTGCTAATTTAGCGGTAGCTTGTTCTTGCACTGTGGCGTTTACCCCTGTGTTTGTAGAGGTACCTTTTGTAACCTTAGGTATAGTTTGTTTTACAAGCAGTTTTTTATTATCATTTGCTTTAGCAATGGGCGTATTTAAAGTATTTGCTTCATTTAAACCAACTTGCGCTGCTGCTTTAATTTTGGGTTTTGGTGTTTGATTATTAGTTTTTGATTCTTCTGTTTTTGCTTTTAAATTATCACTTGGTATTGTTGTATTACTAGCATTATTATGATGCAGATACATAGCAGTACCACCGCCTACTAGCAGCAATGGCAATAACAACCACCAAAGCACAAATTTGCGCTTCTTTTTTTCGCCATCTAGCAATTGTTCCATCTGCTGCCATGCCGCTTCATTAAAGGGCATAAGGCCATCATCGGATGCTTGTTGGCTTAGGTTAAATAAATGTTTATCAAACTGCTCTGCGTTCATACATTGCGTAATTATTCTTAGCTAGCAACATTTTTTGTAAATGCTGTCTCGCTTTAGATAAATTAGATTTCGATGTTCCTATAGCAATACCAATCTGCTCACTTATTTCTTCGTGACTAAATCCATCTAATACAAATAGGCTGAAAACAGTTCGGTAGGCCGGTGATAATTGTTGCACACAATCAATAATTTCTTTGTAAGAGATTTTTGCTAACTGACTTTCATCAGAATCAATTGTTTCTAACTGTGCATCGGTAATTTCGGCGTGGTGGTTGTGTTTATCGTATTTACGGTAATGATCAATGGCAGTGTAAATAACAATACGCTTAATCCAACCTTTAAAATCTGCTGTTAAACTATTGTGTATAGAATTGAACTTACTTATTTCTCTAAATATTTTTAAAAAACCATCGTTCAAAATCTCAACGGCATCATCATTATTTTTTGCGTAGCGCATACATATTGACATTAGGTAGCCGTAAAACATGGCATACAATTGCTTCTGGCTGTCTCGTTTGTTGGCAGCGCAGCCTTTCAGCAATAGTTTCAAGTCAATATCGTTAATCAGATGTGGTAGTTTTTCATTTGTATCGGGTGAAGTTACTAAATTGTTGTTCCATGTGTAAAGTTTATTTTTTCCACACGGTTACTTAGGGCAATAATGCAGCTTTAGCCAATTTTTATAGACTTAGTTTTTGCTTTTTAATTTTAAATACCCTAGAAATGTTGAATCCAAAATGGATATCACCGTTTTGCCACTTACCAGATGTTTGGTTAATAAACGTGCTTTCTGTTAAGCCTGTAGAATTGGTAAAATGCAATTGAAATACGTGACCACCCGTTTCAATATCTATACCTAAAGCCAATGAATTGTAGTAGCCGCTAAATTGATTGAATTGGTAATAATACTCGGCTGTAAGGCTTAACCTTTTAGATAATTTTTGCCTTGCACCAATACCCAAACTGTATAAATCGTTAGGGTCGTTTGCTAATGGCACCAAGTTATAATGCACCATGGTAGGCATTAATTGTACAGAGGTTGCTGAGCTAAATTTTCTAGCAATAATTAATTGATAGGTATATGCTGTTTTATCGCTAGTGGTGCGTTTAATAGCAGGGTCGCTGTCTTTTAATGTTTTAATAATTACTGCCGCCAAACCAGTAATAGACACAGGCGAGGCATGTGGGCCAGTGCTTTGTTTTAGCAATTTCACTTTCAAAAAACCATCCATTTGCTTTTGAAACGTACTTCTACCAATACCAATACCAATATTGTTGGTAATGCCATAATCTAAACCCAGGCGTTCAGTGGCATTATCTAGCCCAAAAGCGTTGTAACTGCCACTATTTAACAAGCCAAAACGATGCGAAATTCTAAAGTCTAGCAAGCCAGCTTTGGTAGTTTCTATTGAGTGACCGTTAATTAAATGGGTGCTTTTAAACGTTGCTTCAACGTATTCTTTTTGTTTGGTACTATCTACTGTTTTAAATAGATCTAGTTCTTGTGCTACGGCTACTTGTGTGCTTGCAGTTGCAAGTAGTAGCGCAAATATTTTTTGTATTGTTTTCATAACTTTTCTTGCTTAATCGTATTTACAATTTACCGTAATGGTTAGTTCTTTAGCTATTTTATCGCCTATTAATGTGCCTTTAATACCGTAATCGGCAAGCTTTATTTTAAAGCTACTTTTTGCTGCTACATTAGCTGCTTTAACGTCTATAGTACCTGTGGCTGTTACATTTTGCTTTACACCATGTATTTCTAACTCGCCAGTTACAGTGGTTTTATAAGTGCCGTCTTTGTCAAAATTTACCTCGGCTATATTAGATATTTTACCCTTAAATACAGCTTTTGGAAATTTATCGCTTTCCATATAGTTCTCGTTAAAATGCTCTTGCATGGTAGCATTTTCAAACTTAAAACCTCTAATAGCTAGTTGAAAAATTATTTGCCCATTATTACTCAACTTACTATCAACTTGGTTATTAACGGCGGCTATATCTTCTATTAAAGTAGATGAAAAAAAGCTCACTTTGCCAGACTTAGTTTGATAGATTTTTTGATCGGTGGTTAATGCTAATGCGCTAAGTGCTATTAACATTCCTAATAAATATTTCATGATAATGTGTTTAATTGTTTGGTGCACCATTTCTTATCCAAGTTCTTATTTTAGCTATGTCGCAGCTAGCTAATTTAGCACCGCCTTTTGGCATAGGATTAGAACCAGGCGATTGGTTAATATCGTTGTACAACGTACCGCTTGTAGCCCAAGTTTTTAAGTTATTGTAATTGTTTAAAACTATACCACCACCAGCACTTGCAGGTGCTGCGTGGCACTTGTAGCAATTGGCCGATAATATGGCCACCACTTCTACACTGTAACGAACATTGGTTGTATCGCAAGTAACAGTAGGTGGTGTTGGTGTTGTGGTTTCAGTTACTTCTTTTTTGTAGGTACAGCCTACCCAAATACAGGCTGCTGTTATTGCTAAAACTACAATGCTGCTTTTTTTCATGTTGTCTATTATATTTTTTATTGTTTAAAAATGTTGTTGTCAAGTTTAAAAACATACCAGCCCACCAAATTTTACTTAGAACAATTGGATAAATGTATCGGTAGTAGGATAATGGATGTTAAATAGGCAAGGCTGGATATGTTTAGGCATCTTTCATTTCTAATAAATATTGTGTTGTTTGTATTTTTTTTATCAATTACAAAAACACGCGCCCACCAGTTTTTCTTAGTAATATTTGGTACTAAATTAAAATTCGGAACAGAAATTTATGGCTATTGGCTTAAGCTAGTTTATGGGTTAATGTATGTTTTTTAAAAGTTAATTAGTATTTGTAACAATTACATATACACAAACGAGATGCATTGAATTTAGGTTGCTTGTTATAGAATATTTTTTTTAAAAATCATTTACTACACACAACAAGTATAGTAGTTTTACCATTACAATTATTTTATGAACGCAACAAATTCATTTTCGCAGCCCTTAGTTTTTTCTGTAAGAGTGTATGGTATTTTAATAGATAAGCTAAACCGAGTTTTGGTAAGCGACGAGTATATACGTGGCAACTATTTTACCAAATTTCCTGGTGGCGGTTTAGAGTTTGGCGAAGGCACAAGAGATTGCCTTAAACGTGAGTTTATGGAAGAAACAGGGCTTGATGTAACTGTAGGCAACCATATTTACACCACCGATATTTTTCAGATTTCGGCTTTCAATAGCAGGCACCAAATTATTTCAATTTACTACTATGTGCATAGCAATATACCTACCGATATTGAAGTAAAAACCACCAAATTTGATTTTGCCACAGAAGCCATCAACAACCCAAATGGCCAGGCAGAAGTACGCCGTTGGATACCTTTAGAAACCTTAACAGAAACCGATGTAGACTTACCGTTGGATAAAATTGTGGTAGGGATGTTGAAGAAGTGAATGGTGAATGGTGAATAGTGAATGGTGAATGGTGAATGGTGAATGGTGAATAGTGAATGGTGAATAGTGAATGGTGAAATTTTGAGAATGTGTTGAATAAGCAATAATCAATTTTCAATAATGAATTTTCAATAATCAATTTTCAATTTACAATAATCAATTTACAAGTTGGTCTTTTGCTTCTTTGCGCTGTGGTTTAATTTTTTTTAGCGGTTTGTATCTTTACCAACCGCAATGCTGTATTAAAAATGCAATAAAAACACCGAGCAAAGAAGCAAGCAAGCAAGGTTTAGAATCTCTCTTTTACCCTGTACACTTTGTTGTCACTTAGGCCAACTTTATTTTCTTTCTATTTTGTGCAGTTTCATTTTAATAACTAAAGTTGAATATGGCTTATTATTGTAGAAAAAGAACTTTTTAGGTTGCCCCGAAAGGGCTTTTCTAAAAATAAAAACACATTTTCTACCAACATGCCATGCCTACGGCATTAAAAATTGCGGCTGTATTTTCACCTCTCACATTTCGCCTTTCACATCTCGTCTCACGTTTCACCTTTCACGTTTCACCTTTCACTTTTCACTATTCACTATTCACTTTTCACTTTTCACTTTTCACTTTTCACTATTCACTTTTCACTATTCACTTTTCACTTTTCACTATTCACTTTTCACTTTTCACTTTTCACCTTTCACTTTTCACTTTTCACCTTTCACTTTTCACTATTCACTTTTCACTATTCACTTTTCACTTTTCACTTTTCACTATTCACTATTCACTATTCACTTTTCACTTTTCACTTTTCACTTTTCACTTTTCACTAAAATTATCCTGCTGTAGGAATGTTTTTAAAACCAGTGGTTGCTTCGCCAGCGGCTTCACGTTTCATTTGCTGTGCCACATTGTAGCCTACATATTTGGCAATGCCTTTTTCAGCATAAATAACCACAGGGCTTAGTACTATGGCCATGGTAAATTTGTAGATATAGTTCATCATACCAAAAGCTAAAATTTGCTGCCAAGTAAATACGCCCCAAAATGCAATGAACAATACAATATAACTATCTACCAATTGGCTTACCAATGTGGACCCCGTAGCACGCAGCCACAAGCGCTTATCGCCAGTTAGTTTTTTTATTTTGTGAAACACATACACATCTACAATTTGGCATACTAAAAACGCTGCCAAACTACCTACAATAATGCGCATGCCTTGCCCAAAAATGCCATTGAACGCTACTTGCATATTGGCAATACCATTTTTTGTACCGCTTCCTAGCCAAAAATCTGCAGGTGGCACACCAATAGCCATAAAATACATCAAAAAGGCATAAGTAATTAAAGCTACGGCTGTAAAAGATATTCTACGAACCGCTTTAGGGCCATAAAATTCATTTACAATATCGGTAACAATAAACTCTAGCGGCCAAAGTAGCACACCGCAGGTAAGATTAAAGCCCAAACCACTTTGCCCAAACATGGTAAAGTTGGCAGGGCTAATGCCAAATAGCTTTTCAAGCGAAAATATTTTAGTACCAATACTTTCAGCAATTAACGCATTGGCCACAAAAAACGCAGCAATGGTAATAAAGAGTTTGGTGGGCTTGTCCTTTAAAATGTTTGTTATCACTGATTGAATGATTTGAATGATTATTTTGATTTTGAGGTCATTGGTTATTGGTCATTGGTTATAGGTCATTGGTTATAGGTCATTGGTCATTGGTTATAGGTCATTGGTTATAGGTCATTGGTTATAGGTCATTGACTATTGACTATTGACTATTGACTATTGACCATTGACCATTGACTATTGACTATTGACTATTGACCATTGACTATTGACTATTGACTATTGACCATTGACTATTGACCATTGACCATTGACTATTGACCATTGACTATTGACTATTGACTTTTAAGCTTTCATCATCACTGTTACTATTTGAAATAAAAATATCACCAAGTTGAGGCGTAGCAGCCAACTAGGTGCTGTTGCTTGCTTTTTGGTTATAAACATTATTAGCCACCAAAAGCTGAGTAGCACATTTAAACAAGGCGAAACGATATAGCCTAGCACTAAAATAGTGGCATTAACATCTTTATTATTTATGAAGTTGGTAGAGGCATCTTGCAAGTACCAACAGTACAGAAATAGCACATTACACAGCAACGCAACACGAGATAGAAATGAATGAACTTGCATAAGTTGAATTAGGTTTGAAAAATAGTATTATTTTGCCGAACTCTTAATATAAAAACATGAAGAAATTTAATTGGAAACCATTGCTACCACACTTGCTTGCAATTGGTGTTTTTTTAGTAGTATCAGTTATTTATTGTTTGCCAGCACTTAAAGGTATGATGGTAAACATGCACGATTTGCTAGGCGCCAAAGGTATGGCAAAGCAAAGCTGGGAATTTAACGACAAGTATGGCTATATACCAAATTGGACCAACAGTATGTTTAGCGGTATGCCAGGCTATCAAATTTTATTTGAGCAAACCTCAAAAATAACCCTGCTTTATTTCCATTACATCTTCACATTTGGTTTACCAGACCCTGCGAGTTTCTTCTTTTTAGCTTGCATTGGTTTCTATATTTTATGTGTATCGTTAAACATAAAACCTTGGATAGGCACTTTGGCATCACTAGCCTATGCTTACGCATCGTACAGTGCAGTAATTGTAACGGTAGGCCACGTAACTAAGTTTGCAGCTATGGGCTATGCACCTGCGGTAATTGCAGGCTTACTATTGCTTACACAGCGCAAGTATATTTTAGGTTTTATGGCTACCGTATTATTTGCCACGTTACAAGTGTATCAAAACCACTTACAAATTACTTATTACACATTGCTGATAGTGCTTTGCTTAGGCGCAGGCTTTTTGGTTACTTGTATTAAAGAGAAAAATTTCAAGCATTTATTTAACACTTTAGGTTTGGCTTTGGTAGCAGGTGCTATTGCACTAGGTTCTTTCGCTGTAATGATTTTACCAACCAACGAATATACCCAAGAAAGTATGCGTGGTGGCAGAAGCGAATTAACCCCAAAGAAAGGCAAAAGCAATACTACTAAAAATGGTTTAGATAAAGATTACGCCTTTACTTGGAGTTATGGTATAGATGAAACCTTAACCTTTGTATTACCTACTTTTAAAGGCGGCAGCTCAGGCGCAAATGAACTAGGTGGCGAAAATAGCCATGTAGTAAAAGCCATGCAAGACAATAACTTACCACAAGATGCTATCAACTATTTTTACCAGTACATGAGTGCTTATTGGGGCCCACAAACATCGGGCACTTCTGGTACAGTGTACTTTGGGGCTATCATTTGCATGTTGTTTATTATTGGTTTGTTTGTGGTAAAATGGGCTGATAAAGGTTGGATAATTGCTGCAAGTATTATTGGTATTGTATTAGCATGGGGCAGTCATTTTTCTGCGGTTAACTACTTCTTGTTCGATCATTTGCCACTGTACAATAAATTTAGAGCACCAGCTATGAGCTTGGTGATACCTCAGCTAACTTTTCCATTATTGGCTGCTTTGGCCTTGCAAATATTATTTTATAGCAAGTACGATTTAGCTGCTATGAAACAAAAACTAAAATGGAGCGGTATTGCAGTAGTTGCATTGGTAGCAGTTTTAGCATTTGCATACCTAGGTGCTAGCTTTAAAAGCCCTAACGATGCACAACTGAAAGAAGGTATTGCCAACGCCTTATCGCAAGGTGGTAGCAAAGAACAAGCAACAACTATTAGCAACGCTATTATGAATGGCTTAACGGCCGACAGAAAGGGTTTGTATGGTTCTGACTTGTTAAGAGTTATCTTTTTTATGGCTTTAGCAGGTGCTATTGTTTGGTACACCATCAACAAAAAAATAAAACCACAATTGGCTTTAATAGTACTTACAGCGGCTACGTTTGTTGATTTAATTACCGTTGATTTGCGCTACTTAAAAAGCGATAACTACGTAGATAAAGACACATTTATAGAACCATTTTTACCAAATGCTGCAGATGTACAAATTAAGCAAGACACTAGCTATTACAGAGTATTTGACCAAACTACAGACCCTTGGAACAGCAGCCGTTGTGCCTACAACCATAACTCTGTTGGTGGTTATCATCCTGCAAAATTGGCTTTGTATCAAGACTTGATAGAAAACCAACTAAGCAAAGGCAATATGCAAGCATTTAACATGCTTAATACCAAATACTTTATTGTGCAAGGTCAAGGTAATAATGCTGCGCCAATAGCACAGCAAAATCAAGATACTTACGGCAATGCTTGGCTAGTAAAAAGCATAAAAGAAGTAGCCAATGCAGATGCAGAAATGAAAGCGCTTGATAGTGTGAATAAATCAATTGCCATTATTGATAAGAGAGAAGCTAGCAAAATAACTGCACAACCGCAGTATGATAGCACTGCAAGCATTACATTTAAACAAAACCTAAATGACTATTTAAAATACGAGAGTAACGCTGCTACCAATCAATTTGCCGTGTTTAGCGAAATTTATTACCCTTATGGTTGGATAGCTACAGTTGATGGCAAAGAAACCCCAATAGTAAGAACCAACTATTTACTACGTGGTATTAATATTCCTGCGGGTAAGCATACCATTGAGTTTAACTTTAAACCACACACTGTTGCATTGGGTAATTTGTTGGGTTTGATATTGGGCATAGTAGGTTATATAGTGTTGCTAGGTGGTGCCTTTTTATTGTGGAGAAATTATAAGAAGCAAGCACTATAAATGTGGTTGTATTAATAGCTTTACAGAAATAAGATTATTTTGAACAAAACAAAATTACTATGGTAACATCATCGCAACATATTAGCATTGCAGATTATTACTTTGGATTTTTAAAAAACCTAAATGCAGATAGTAAACTTGATTTGATTTCTAAATTATCGCAATCGTTAAAGGAAACCGAAACGATACCTGAAACCAGTTTGCAGTCACTTTTTGGTGCTTACAAATCAGAAGAAACTGCCGAAGAAATTATTGCCGAATTAAGAGCGTCAAGAGTATTTAATAGAAATATAGAATCGCATTAAAAAAGTATTAGCTAGATATTAAGTAGGCTTAACGATATTATGATTGAAGATTGGACAACATTAGCAAAGAGATAGACCAAAATCATCGCTGATTTTTAATTTTTAGAAAAAAATGCAAGTAAACACAGCAAGAAAAATAGTGCCAACCTTTGTAGTTGATTTTGCCAAGCAAATAGCTTATGCCTTGTACAGAGGTTCGGAGAAACTATTTGTAGGTGCTTTTGACAAATACGACTTTCAAACTTTTGAAGTATTTAAACGTGTGCTTAAGCCAACCTCAAATTGTATAGATGTAGGCGCACACAAGGGTTTTATTTTAGAAAAAATATTAAAATACGCACCTCAAGGCAAGGTAATGGCTTTTGAACCCATACCCGATTTGTACAATAATTTGAAGGCAAAATTTGGCAAAAAAGCACAGGTATTAAACATTGCATTGTCAAACAAAATGGGTGCGGCAGAATTTGCTTACTATGTAGATAGACCAGCCATTAGCGGCTTTAAACAAAGAGATGCGTTTGAACAAGATGGTAACGTAAAACATTTGAAAGTGCCACTAAATACCATCGACAATTTAGTACCAGAATTTACCAAAATAGACCTGATTAAGATAGATGTTGAAGGTGCAGAATTGTTGGTATTAAAAGGCGCAGAACGAACTATTAGAAACAGCAAACCATACATTTTATTTGAGTTTGGCTTAGGTGGTGCAGACTATTACGAAACCACACCACAGCAAATATTTGATTACTTAACTGATTGTGGTTTGGGGCTATCAACATTAGAATATTTTTTAAAAAATATGCAACCATTTAGCAGAGAAGAATTTGTAGGGCAATACGCCAAAAGCTACAACTATTTCTTTATTGCTTATGATGCTGCAAAGGTTTAATCTGCCACTGATGCACAGAAACACTGATATATTTTCTGTCCATCACTAATTCTTTTGGCAAAATATATTTATAAAAAAAGAGCGTTAGTTTCAATGCCGCTGTGCTGCTGTGGCAAAATAATGTGTATGGATTTATCAATTATTTTCGTGAATTACAAAACAGCACAATTGCTGCTTAACTGCATTGACAGTATCTATACGCAAACAAAAACCTTGTCAGTAGAAATTATTGTTGCAGATAATTTTTCGCAAGATGATAGCAAGCAAATAGTAACTAGTAAATTTCCTGATGTTAAGTGGATTGATATGCCATACAACTCGGGTTTTGCAAGGGCAAATAATGCTGGCATTAAGATAGCAACAAGCGAATATGTATTGATTTTGAACACAGATACCATTATACTAGATGGCGCATTAGACAAAGCAGTGGCTTTGTTTAAAGCAGAGAAAGATGCTGTGGCTTGTGGGGTACAATTGTTAAATACAGATGGCAGTAACCAAATTTCAGGCGCACACTTTATAAAAGGTGGGCTCAATTTTTTACTACCGCTACCCTACTTAGGCAATTTTGTGAGGAATTGGGGCTATCGCTTAAAATCAACCGTACCAAGCATTACAAGCGTAAGCGATAAAATAGAAGTAGATTGGATAGTAGGTGCGTTTATTTTAACAAGAACAGCTACAGCACAAAAAACTTTACTTGACGAAGACTTTTTTATGTATGCAGAAGAGATAGAATGGTGCAGTAGATTGAGGCAACAAGGCAAACTTTTCTTGTACGAAGCACCCAAAGTGATACACCTTGGTGGTGCTACAAGTGGTAGTTTTTACAATACCGAAGAAAGTGATAATAGTAAAAATTTGTGGAATAAAAAAGGCAGGCAGATTTTAATATCGATGATGCTGCGCATTAGAAAACAATATGGCGTAACGTGGTTTTTATTAATGCTGGCTATTTTTGTTGCAGAAATACCAATATTTGCCGTAGGCTTATTACTTGAAAAAATAGTTGGTAAGCAAACAAGATTGTCGTGGTCTTCTTTGGCAAATTATTGCAACAATATCTTGGTGTTACTAAAGCTAACAGGAAAAATAATTGTCAATAAACCACATTTTTATAAGGTGTAACCACTGATATCAGTGATTGAATTAGCCATTTATGCAACTATCTATCATCATTATTAACTACAATACGTTTCAACTGACTTGCAATTGCATAAAAAGTTTGTATGAAAAATTGACTGGTCTAGACTTTGAAATAGTGTTGGTAGATAATGCATCAGTAGAATGTAATCCTCAATTATTTTTAGATAAATTTCCAAACATAACCTTGGTTGCAAGCCCTGTGAACACAGGCTTTACAGGCGGTAACAATATGGGTATTGAACATGCAAAAGGTGACTATCTGTTGCTTTTAAACAGCGATACAGAACTGATAAATAATGCCCCCAAAATTTGTTTCGATTATATTGTAGCCAACCCAAAAGTAGGCATGGTTACTTGTCAGCTACAATATCCCGATGGCAGAATTCAGCCCACATGTAGGCGATTTAGAACAATAACCTGGGAATTATTAGAAGTATTTCCAGTATACAAATTGTTATCGAAAGAAAAGCAAGGTCAATTAATGCTGCACCATTATTTTAACCATAAAACCTTTGCAAATGCAGATTGGGTTTGGGGGGCTTTTATGCTATTTCCAAAATCCATTATTCGGCAATTACCAGAAAAAAAATTGTCTGATTTATTTTTTATGTATTGCGAAGACACGCTTTGGTGTTGGGATTTTAAGCAATTAGGCTATGATATACATTACCTACCACAAGCCAAAGTAATGCACATTCATAAAGGCAGCGTACATAAAGATAAATGGATACAAATTCGTAAAACAGGCATTAAAAACCACGCCATGTTTATGAAGAAATTTTATCCAGATGTTAGATGGTATATTTTCGCAGCAATATTTTACACCAAGCAATATGCTGCGCTTTACATACATAAACTAAAAAACAAATAATGATAAACAAAATTGCAGCCTTGCTCAACCTAAAAATATCCAAAATAAATCAAGACGTTACATTACCATCTGATTTTGATACTGACCATATAGATACTTTTAAAACAGTGATGCATAATACGATGACAAGTGCCGAACGCATCTATAGCTTAATTGAAAGTGTTAAATATATTACTAAAAACAATATTAAAGGTGATATAGTAGAATGTGGTGTTTGGAAAGGTGGAAGCATGATGGCAGTGGCAAAAACTTTGATGGAATTAAATGAACGTCATCGAAACCTATATCTATATGATACCTATGAGGGAATGTCGGCCCCAACAGAAGTGGATAAAACGCAAAATGATACCGAAGCGCATATTTTATTAAATAAAAACTTAAACAAAGAAAAAAACAATGTTTGGGCCTACGCTTCATTTGAAACAGTCAAAAAAGGAATGAAGTCAACAAATTATCCAGATGATAAAATAATATATATAAAAGGAAAGGTTGAAGATACAATACCTAACATAATACCAGAAAAAATTGCAATACTAAGACTAGATACTGATTGGTATGAATCTACAAAACATGAGTTGATTCATTTATTTCCAAGATTGCAGAAGGGTGGAATTTTAATATTAGATGATTATGGCTATTGGCAAGGTGCTAGGAAAGCTGTAGATGAATATTTTGCTGAACAAAATAATTCAATTTTTTTAGCAAGAATTGATGAAACAGGAAGAATAGCAGTTAAATAAACCATAAATCATGATTTCTAAAGATTTTAATCCAAACATAAGCCATCCTGCCTACCTCACTAGGAAAAATTTGCATAAAGCCATCCAATCTGAAGCGATAAATTTAGAAGGTATCTTACTAGATTTTGGGTGTGGCTCTAAGCCTTACAAAAGCTTATTTAATGTACAAAAATATATAGGATTGGATTTTGAAAATCCTGGTCATCCACATTTAAATGAGAACATAGACAATTTTTATAACGGTGAACACATACCCTTTGGTGATAACTATTTTGATTGTATATTTACAAGTGAAGTATTTGAGCACGTTTTTAATTTGCCAATAATACTGGGTGAACTAAATAGGGTTTTGAAAAAAAATGGTCTTATATTAATTACATGTCCATTTGCAATTTGTGAACATGAGATACCAAACGATTTTGCTAGATATAGCCACTATGGTTTAGTACATTTACTACAATCTAATGGTTTTGAAATCATCAATTTTCAAAAAACAGGAAATAGTATAGAAACTATTTTCCAGTTATGGATTACTTATCTCAATTTACATATTTACAATAAGTTTCATAAAATTCCCATCCTAAGGTCGTTAATTAAGATTGGGGGAAACAGTTTTTTTAACTTTCTAGCTATCCTGTTTAGTTCGTTACTTCCAAATACTGATGATTTATACCTTAATAATGTAGTTTTAGCTAGAAAAAATATATAAAGTTTTATGAAGATAGCAGTTATATCAACAATTAGAGATATATGGGGAGGTAGTGAAGAGTTATGGGCTAGTATGGCGTATCATTTTCTAGAAGATAAAAATAATCAACTATTATATTTAGCATATGAAAATAACCAACAACATCCAAAGTTGACGAATCTCCAAAAAAAAGGCTTAATTGTTAAAAAAAGACCTGGTTACATTAAACAAAATAGCAATGAACTACAAAAAACATTACAAATAGGAATAAACTTTCTCAGAAAGAAATTAAAAAATCCTTTAAGAGAAGTCATTTTATTTAAGCCTGATATTGTAATTTATAATGGCACTTGCTACTCTATAGCTCTAGAAAAAGAATTACTGAGGTATATGAGGTGCACTAAAGATGTTAATTTTTACATTATTGGACATCTAAATTCTGATACTATTAGAGAGATTAATGACCATGAAGCATCTTTAATTAAAGAAGCATACTCTCTATGTAAAAAAGTTTTTTTTGTTTCCAACCGTAACATTTTAAGTGCTGAACGACATTTATGCGTAAAGATTACTAACGCAGTTCTTATTAAGAATCCCGTAAACATAACAGATATTTCTTATGTAAAATACCCAAAAAATGATATGATGCTTTTTGCAATGGTGGGCAATCTGAATACAAAACATAAAGGGCAGGATATTGTGCTTTCAATTTTGTCGCAACCGCATTGGAAATGTTTGAGCTGGCAACTAAATATATTTGGAACTGGATCGGACGAAAAATACATAAGAGAATTAATTAACTTTTATGACTTATCGGATAAAGTTTTCTTACATGGAAGCGTTACCGATATCTTAGAATTATGGTCTAATAATCAAGTACTTTTAATGCCCTCACATATGGAAGGTATGGCTCTTGCAATTGTAGAAGCAATGATATGTGGGCGAGTAGTTGTTACGTCAAATGTGGGTGGAGCTAGTGAATGGATTGAAGATAATATTAGCGGCTTCTTAGCAGATTCTGCATCGAAAAACGCTTTTGAAAAGGCATTAACAACTGCTTATTCAGTACGTGAACAATGGGAATTAATAAGCAAAAAAGCACATGAAAGTGCGATGAATATGTATGATGTGACACCTGGTAAAACACTTTTAAATCATTTAAATTAAATAGATGCAAAAAAAGATTTTATTTATATTCGGAACTAGGCCAGAAGCAATAAAGATGGCATCGCTTATTGAAGAATGTTCACAACACAAAAAAAATATAGACTTTAAAGTATGTACTACTGGACAGCATTTAGAAATGCTTCAACAAGTAATTAGTTTCTTTGAAATAAAAGTAGATTATGAATTACAGTTAATGAAACCTAATCAAACTTTATTTGATATTACTACCATAGGTATCAGTTTACTTAAACCTGTTTTAGAAGATTATAAACCAGACTTAGTAATGGTTCAAGGCGATACGACTACTGCATTTATTGGTGCTTTGTCAGCTTTTTATTTAAAAATTCCAGTTGCACATATTGAAGCAGGATTGCGCAGTTTTGATAATCTCTCGCCTTTTCCTGAGGAAGTAAATAGAAAAATGATTTCAACAATTGCTAGTTATCATTTTGCGCCTACATTACAAGCTGTTCAAAACTTAGTGAATGAAGGTATCAAACAACATGTTTATAACGTTGGCAATACGGTTATTGATGCTTTATTTATAGGTTTAGAAAAAGTATCTAGTGAAAAAAAATATGCCGATTTTTTTAATTACTTAGATCTAAATAAAAAAATAATATTAATCACTGCACACAGAAGAGAAAGTTTTGGTGAACCGTTTAATGAAATTTGCGAAGCAATATTATTACTATCAAATAAATATCCTGAAATCCAGTTTGTTTTTCCTGTACATCCAAACCCCAATATTTTGACCGTAGTTAATGAAAAGTTGACAGGAATAAATAATATCAGTATCATAAAACCCCTCAGCTACCCACAATTAATTTGGTTGATGCATAGATGTAATTTTATAATTACAGATTCAGGTGGTATTCAAGAAGAAGCTCCCTCATTAAGTAAACCAATTTTAGTAATTAGAGAAGTTACTGAGAGAATGGAAGGTGTAGATGCTGGTACAGCAATTTTAATAGGCACATCAAAAGATAAGCTTGTTGAAAACGCCGAGAAACTTATAAATGATATATCATTCTACACATCAATGGCCTTAGCAGTAAATCCTTATGGTGATGGAACTAGCGCAAAACAAATAATTAACCAAATTACAAATATTTGGAAATGATTACAAATCCAGAAATATCAATTATTTTACCCACTTATAACGGTGAAAAATACATTAAGTATTCTATCGATTCATGTTTAAAGCAGAGTTATAAAAACTTTGAGTTGATTATTGTTAATGACTGCTCTACTGATAACACAAAAAATATCATAGAAGGTTATGCAGCTCAAGATAATAGAATAAAAATTCTACATAATAAATCGAATAAAAAATTACCTACAAGCTTAAATATCGGATTTGAAGCTGCAACTGGCAAATATCATACTTGGACTTCTGATGATAATATTTACGCAAGTAATGCACTAGAAGAACTTGTGAAAATATTGGACGAGAACGAAAAAATTGACTTTGTATATACAGATTACAATATCATTGATGATAAAGGAGATATTATTAATAAAAGAACCTTTGGAGATATTAATAAAAATTTCACGGGATATCTTGGATGCAGTGCGTGTTTCTTATACAAAAGCCACATACATAAATCGCTAGGTGGCTATGATGCCTCTGCGTTTTTGATTGAAGATTATCATTTTTTTGTTCGAGTTTTTTTAAATTTCAATGTTAAGTATATCAATAGATATGATTTATATTTTTATCGTGATCATGATGCTTCTCTAACTGCTAAATATAACGATGTGGTTAATGACATTTCTAAAATTATGATTGAGAGACTATTGCCACAAATTGAAAGAAAATTACCTGCATCACAACTGCAATATTTTTATAGAAAGTATGCAATATATAATGCTGTTCAAAAAAATAATAGTGCCAAGTATCAATTTTATTTGGATAAACTTAGTGGTCTCTCAAAAAAACAATTACTAATCACATTTATATATGTAGCGGCTTTAAAAGGTATTTACTTTTTACAATTTTTATTTTCACCGTTTATTTTTCTTATCGCCCTAGCCACCAAAAATAAATAGATACCCATTTATTCATAAAAAATTAAATTATCTTATTAACACCATAGTCCCCTTTCTATAAACCTCGCCACAAATAGTTTTTGCTGCTATTTCATACACATAAGTACCCGATGGCTGCGTAATACCTTTTATTTTACCATCCCAACAGCCATTAATATTATTTGAAGCATATAAAATCTCGCCAAAGCGGTTGTAAACAGCTAAACGAAAATCTGTTACGTAGCCCCAATACTTTACACCAAAACAATCGTTGATACCGTCATTATTAGGCGTAAAGGCTGTTGGTACAAGATAGCCTTCATCTTTTAACCCTTTAATTACTTTTACTTCTATTGAGTCCTGTGTAATACAGCCATCACTAGAAAAGGCTTTTACATGGTAAAATGTAGTTGTAGCTGGCGAAGCAATGGGATTAGCGGATGTTGCATTTGTAAGTGTTTCGGTAGGAAACCAACGATATTTTGCAGCACCAGTTGCTGATAATTTTACATTACCAATAATACAATTCGCATCGCCAGATTTTGATAAAACTACACTTGGTAAAGGATTAACTTTAAACGAAACTGAAAGCGTATCGGTAACTGCGCATAAAGTATCAGTAAAAGTTACGCGATAAATACTGGTAACACTTGGCTTAATATAAGTTACTGCAGATGATGGTTGAGCAACATTGGTAGTAGGTAGCCATTGGTAATAGTTAGCTCCAGACGCTGACACTAATACAGAATCGTTTAAACAGATAGCAGCATTGTTTGGTGATAACTTAAAATTAGGATATGGCATTACGGTTACTAACACTGAATCTATTTGAGAACAACCATTAGTATCTGTAACTACAACATAATAATTAGTAGTTACCGATGGTGAAGCAATAGGGTGTGCAATATTTGCATTATTTAGGCCTGTTGCTGGCAACCAATTGTACACAAGTGCTGATGCTGCACTTGCAAACAATGTTTTTGAAGTACCTAAACAAATAAGGGCATCTGCTGATTTTGAAATGACGGGTACAGATAGTACTGTAATAGCAACCGTGTCTTTTGAAACACAGCCATTATTACTGCTTGCTTTTACTATGTATTGTGTGGTATTTAATGGGCTTGCAATTGGGCTAATATTGCCGGCATTTGACAAGCCTGTTGATGGTAACCAAGCAATTGCAAAAGCATCAGTAACTGTATTTAATGTTACCGATTTACCTAAACAAAGAAAAGTATCTGCTACTGTTTTCACAGTTGGCAAAGGCCAAACATTTATAGTTACAGAATCAGTTCTTAAACAACCATTACTACCAGTAAG
This sequence comes from Flavobacterium sp., assembly GCA_030053925.1. Taxonomy (GTDB): domain Bacteria; phylum Bacteroidota; class Bacteroidia; order Chitinophagales; family Chitinophagaceae; genus Parasediminibacterium. Next base: position 15,362 of record JASGCX010000025.1, on the reverse strand, counting down.
GTTAACAATGTATTTAGTGGTATCGCTTGGTTTAGCCGTAGGATTATAGACTAAATTACTAGATAGATTAGCACTTGGTAACCATTGAAAACTTGTTGCATCGCTCATTGCATTTAAAATAACACTGTCGCCTTTACAAAAGCCTAAATTTTTAACTAGAGATAATGTAGGCCTTGGTAAAACAACTACCTTAACTGTATCTAATGAAAAGCATTCTTTTACATTGTACCCTTTTACAATAAAATTGGTGGTTGTTATAGGTGATGCTGTAGGATTTGCGATTGTAGAATCAGACAAAACTGCTGATTGATTCCAATTGTAAAAAGTAGTTCCTGAAGCTGATAATTGTATTGATTTGCCTTCGCAAATTGATGTATCTTTTGATGCATTAACAATTGGTGGATCTGCAACAGTAATGGTTACAGAATCTCTTTTAATAGATAATTCGGCAAATGAAATATCATCTAATGCAAAATCATTTCCTAAAACAATGGTATTTTTATTGACTATAGAAATGGTGGCAGAAGTAATATTTCCAGAATTCCAAGTGGTATAAAATTGCTGCCAATTACAAGTAGGCAATACGGCAGAAAATAGGTTACCGATTGTTTTACCATTAATTGAGAATTGCAACTGTGCAGGATTAATAGGATAAATAGCTTGAAGCCAAGCCGAAAAAGCATAGTTGGTATTGGGTTTTACAGTAATTGTTTGTTGCCAAATGCTTACATCTGCAACAGGCGCACCATTTACCAATAACATATTTCCAGAGCCATTGGTATAATCTTTACAAGCAACTGTTCCAGAATTCCAAGCATTAGGATTGGAGCCAACAAAATATTGCCCCTCGGTAACATTTACACTAGCATAGTTATAGCTAGACGTAAAACCAGTATTACCTTGTGTAAAATTCCCATTTACCACCAAATTATTGGTTACTATTTCTGAATTTAAAAAATAAGTAGTTGTAACATTTGGACTTGCAACTGGATTAGCAATTTTTGAATTTGATAAGCCCATAGTAGGTGCCCAACAATAACTTAAGCCAGATAAAGCATTCAACTGCAAGCTAGAATTTCTACAAAGTACTGTATCTCGATTAATGATAACACTATCTAAATTAAGGTTTACTGCTAATTGCTTTGTAATGCTATCAGCACAACCACCTGTTTTTAATTTTACTGAATAATTGTTATAGCTACTAAAGTTTACGATTGGATTTGGCAAGGTACTAAAGCTGCCGTTTCCAAAATCCCAACTATAAGGTACGCCACTGCTAGATTCATTTTTAAACTGAACCGTTAATGGATTACAAACATCTTGCACAAAACTAAAATCAACTGTTGTTTTTGGCAAAACAACAACCTGTTTGCAATAAGTACTTTGCGTAGCAAGCCCATCATCTATTGTAAGATTAATATTGTAAGTGCCAGGTGAGTTATAAGTAACCGATGGTGGATTGTAAAGGTTTGAGTTAGGTGTACTAGAACTTGTACAACCCATAAATTGAAGCCTAGTTAGCGTATTATTGTCAACATTCGGTATAAACGAATATAAATCAGAACCAACCCTAAATATTTTTGATAACCCATGAGGAAAACTCAAATTGCCAATATTTCCCAAATTAGTACTTGTAGGAATACTTGTAATACCTCCATTAAAATCAAGCTTAGTTATTTCATAATTGCCTCTTGCATTTATCACAAAAGCAGAGGTTATACCGCATAGTTTCAAAATGGAAATATCCCAACAATAATTAAAAAGACCGCTAGGATTACCCAAATTAACAGCCGTAGGTGTACTTAAAAGCGAAGCACCAAAATCAATTCTTGTTAAAGTAGAACTTAAAGCGTTGGTAACAAAGGCGTACCAGTTATTGTTGTCTTTTACAGCATGTAAGCCCACTGGGCCGTTCATATTTCCCAAATTTCCCAAATTGACAGCCGTAGGTGTATTTGTAAAACTTTGCGTAAAATTGAATCTTGTTATTGTGTTATTAGAATAATTCAATGTTAGTCCATACCAATTACTGTTGCCGTCATCAAAAACATATAAATCGTGGGGGTAAGATAGATTACCAATATTTCCCCAATTAACACCGCTGGGTGAATTATTCGCAATATTAGTACCCAAGTCAATACGAACTATATCAGAGCCTGAGCCTGTTATAGGATCGCCACCAACAATTATCACATACCATTTACCTTGATTTTTAACAACTTGTAACCCTTCAGCATTTGTAGGAATAATACCACCAACATTGCCAAGATTAGTAGCAACGGGTGTATTTAGTAAACTGTTACCAAAATCCAGCCTAGTTAATTTTTCAGGTGAATTGTTAGTTAGAAATCCATAGTAGTTTCCATTTTCAAATACATAATCTACATAAACAGGCCTGCTAAAATTACCGCCAATATTACCCATATTCACACCATTAGGTGATTGATTAGGATTTGCTACACAAAAATTCCAAAAACTTGATGTTGCACCTACCGAAGTATTGGTAAAAGCTACTGGTGTATTTACACAAACTGTATCTGGTGCTGTAAAACTGGCTGTTTGCGCCAAAATTTTATTGGCAAATAAAAACTGTACTACAAGAATTACAGTAAACGATAGCTTAATCCTTCTTTTTGAACTAGAAAATCTCATTACTTTTTGTTGATTGCTATTGCAATATATTCAAATAAAGTTAGCCATCGCCAATTTTATTGCAATTTTTCTAAAAAAAATGTTAAGCCTCGCTTTTTAGCTTCTGTGAACTGATAACTAATATTTTCGGTATAGTATTTTTTTAAATCGTATTTATCGTACGTATTTTCAGCAATTACTTCATCTATGTGCTTAATGCCGTAACCATTGGCCATGTTAAAGGCTTCTATAAAATTTTCATGTAAGGGTTTATTGGCTACCCAAGCTGCAAATACAAATGGTAAGCCTGTATGCGCTATCCAAGCTGTGGCTAAGTCGTAACTATATTTTGAAATAAGCCTCTGTTCAAAAGCCCTATCGCCTATTACTACGGCTGCCGTTGTGCCTTTAATATCTTCTCTAAAATTGGCTGTAGCTTCTTTAAAAGCAACCTTTTTTTGCCAATATTCTTTAAATAAAATCTTAGCAAGATTAACAGATGTGCTACTTTGATAATCTAAAATCACGGTTTCTATTTGTTCAATTGGCACTTCGCTAAATAAGCAAACAGAAGCCACTTCGGTTTCGGCACCAATACAAAAATCGGTTACTATATGTGCTTCTTTTAATTTAGGTATAATGGCTACTGGCACAAGACCCACATCAATCTCATCATTTAGCAACATTTGAGCAATTTTTGCAGGATATGCTTCTATTAATTCTATTGTATCCATTAAACCACTACGTTTTACACCGTACAATAATGGCTTTGTGTTTAAATAACTTACCGCACCAACTTTTATCTTCTTCAAATGGTATAATTTTACACCGCAAAGAAAAACTATTTTAAGCTTGTTGAACCACAAAGTCTCAACGAAAAATTGAAATTCACAACGTTGTGGCTCGTTTTACCGTATTTACCGTTGTGACATGATTGAATAACAAATAAATAAATATAACATATACCAACAATTAATGGAATTAACTAACCTCACCGCTATCTCGCCTATTGATGGCCGCTACCGCAAGCAAGTACAACACTTAGACAATTATTTTTCTGAATTTGCATTGATTAAATACCGTGTATTTGTTGAAGTAGCATATTTTTTCTTTTTGGCAGATAAAAAAATATTTAAACTTTCGGCAAAAGCAAAGGAAAAATTACAAGCAGTTTCGGATAATTTTAGTGTAGAAGATGCGCAAAAAATTAAAGATATTGAAGCAATTACTAACCACGATGTGAAGGCGGTTGAGTACTTTTTAAAAGAACAATTAGATGCAATTGGTATTGCTGATTTGAAAGAATGGATTCACTTTGGATTGACTTCGCAAGACATTAATAACACGGCAATACCGCTTAGTTGGAAGCATTGCATGGAACTAGAATATTTGCCTGCAATTGCCAATATTCGTAACAGCTTGCACAACCTTGCAACACAATGGAAGCAAATAGCCATGTTGGCTAAAACACACGGTCAGCCTGCATCGCCTACAGTTTTGGGTAAAGAAATTATGGTGTTTGTAGAACGCATTGCTAACCAAATTACACTGTTTTCGCACATACCTTTTGCTGCAAAATTTGGTGGTGCCACAGGCAATTTTAATGCTCACAAAATTGCTTTTCCTAATAAAAATTGGGTAGCTTGGGGTAATGATTTTGTAGATAATTACTTGGGCCTTGAGCGTATGCAGTTTACCACACAAATTGAACACTACGATAGTTTGGCGGCACATTGCGATGCCATAAAACGCATTAATACCATTTTAATTGACTTGTGTAGAGACATTTGGACCTACATTAGCATGGATTATTTTAAACAAAAAACCAAAGCAGGTGAAGTTGGTTCATCGGCTATGCCACATAAAGTAAACCCAATAGATTTTGAAAATGCTGAAGGAAATCTTGGTGTAGCTAATGCATTACTTGAACATTTTGCGGCAAAATTGCCAATTAGCAGATTGCAACGTGACCTTACTGATAGCACCGTTTTGCGTAATCTTGGCATGCCAGTAGCACACACTATTTTGGCAATAAAAAGCTTAGAGAAAGGGTTGGGTAAATTGGTGTTAAACGAAACTAAAATTGCTGAAGATTTAGAAAACAATTGGGCTGTGGTAGCCGAAGCAATACAAACGATTTTACGCAGAGAAAACTATCCAAACCCTTACGAAGCTTTGAAAGATTTAACTCGTGGTAATAGTAAAATTGATAAAAAAGCAATACACGATTTTATAGGCAAACTAAAAGTAAGCGCTGAACTGAAGAAGACTTTGAAAGCTATTACACCAAGCAATTATGTGGGTGTGAGTGCTGAATATTAAGGGTTTAGCCACTGAAACACTAAAAAAGGATTTGCCCAAAAATGCTGAAACACAGTGTATTATTTGAGAAAACCTACATTAGTTTCTGTGGCTCTGTGGCAATTTTATTTAGGCAATTTAACAACTGTAAATTGCTGTTCTAAAGTAAGAGATTGGTTGTAAACAGTTTGCAACCAATCTTTTCCATATTTAGCGTACAAGTACGAAAAATTGTCTACTCTTTCCTGCAAACTATTATTAGGAAATAACTCAGCTTTTAGCTTTTCTATTTGGCGTTGTTGTGCTTCAAAACGCTTTTTCTCTTTACGCAATAGCTTCTTTTCAAGTTCGTGTAAAGGCTTCAAAGCTTTTGTTTGTAAAGCCTCAGTATGATTTTTTAGCGATTCATCAATGTTTTCTGCAATTGCTTGTAATGCTTGATATTGTTGCTTTACAGCTTCAATTTGTGCTGTAATATCTAGTTGTTTACCAGAATTTTTACGTACCAAAGCATTGATTAAATCAAATGGCTTCTTAAAGAAATCATCTACTGCAAAGCCCAATTTTTCAATACGTTGTATTTGTTCATCGGTAACAAACAACAGCGAATTACGTAAGATAAGCATTGGATAAGGCACATTTACAGCCTGAAATACTTTTTGTAACTCTAGCCAATAAGCTAGCTCGCCACCACCACCAATAAAAGCAATATTGGGCAAAATGGTTTCTTGAAAAACGCCACGCAAAATCACATTGGCACTAAAGCGTTCAGGATGGTTTTGTAATGCTTGCAAAATTTCATCGTTGCTAAATTCTAATCCCAAACTTTGAACTCTAAACTTCAAACTGTCAAACTCTATCCTTTCTCTTTTATCATCAAGTAAATAGAACAAATTCAATTCTCTACCACCTGCTTGTACTTTGTAATGTTCACTTAGTTGTGCAATGGTTTCGGCCACCGCTTTATGCGAAAATTGCTCAGTAATTTCTTTGGTAACAACACTATTAAAACTAGCTTTTAAGGCCGCATTATCTGGCACTACTACCAGTAAGCCATAATCTGCAAACAGCGTATTTACAAGCTCTAAAGTAGCTTGCTGAATGGTTTTGCCCAAGGTGTAACATTGGTTAAAAATGGCTATCAATTGGTTGCCAAAAGAATGAATACCTATTTGCCCTTGAATGTTTGTAATAATTTGCTGCAAAGCTTTATCAACCAACATTCTGCCTACGGCACCAGTTTGTTTGGTATTCCAAACTAGCTTTTCACCACCCAAATTAAGGTAGCCTAATTCGTCTAAATCGGCATCTTCGCTACCCATGTAGTACACAGGTACAAAATTAAATTCTGGTAGTTGTTTTTGTAAATCATCAGCCAGTTTTATGGCATGAATGATTTTGTAAATAAAGTATAAAGGACCAGTAAAAATATTAGGTTGATGAGCGGTTGTAATAGTGAAAGTAGTATTGCTTTTTAAAGCTTGTAAATTAGCAATTTGCTTATTGGTTAAAGCGATATTTTGGTATTGTTGGGTTAAACAATTAACCAATAAATGTCTATTGGTTGCAAATGTTTGCCTTGCAGCAATTGCAGCTTTTATACCATCAATATTTACAGAATGTTTGTAGAAGTTTTGCAATTGTTTGTTGCCTGAAACATAATCTGCTACTAGCTTTGAGAAATAGCCTGTTTGTTGGTATGATAAGTGCAATTGATTATTTTCCATGAATTGATTGACTATACAATTGACAATGATAGACGTACACTACTCGTAATTTTTACAAATATCTATAAACAAACATTCACCGCTGAAACGTATATCCTAAATCGAAAATTAAAAAACTTCTAACGCTATTGTCACCTTTATATTTCTAAACATGTAGGTAACATCAATAAAAATTCTAGTGCCTTGTTATAATCTAGTTGAGGATATTCAAGCCCCAATCGTCTTAAATTAGTGTAATACAAGGCATGTTGTAAATAGTAGTTTTTCTCACTTTGCAAAAACCAAGTTTTTGCACCTAATTTTTCCGAAATAAACCATTTTTCAATCAGCCTTGCTGTTCTACCATTACCATCATTAAAAGGATGTATTTTAACAAACACCAAATGCAGATAAGCAGCATAGTAAAAAACCTCTTCAATGCTCATTTCCTTTTGAAATAAATATGCAACATCGCTGTACCATTTGTCCATTTCAATTGGCAACTCAAAAGGCGATACTGCCAAATATTCTATCCTACCATCATTGGTAGTAACATACATGTTTTGATTACGAAATTTCCCTTGTTTGCTTGTTTCTAAAATATTAGCACTTAACAAAGCGTGTGCTTCTTTTATGTTAAGCGGTGTTAAACTATTAGCTTGCGCAAATGTGTAAGCGTTATACAAATCGTCAATCTTACGCATATAGTTGGGCTGAAACTGAACACCCATTGCTTTGTGTTTAACATAGCTATCCAACTCAATGTTTTCACCTTCAATTTTACTACTAAAAACAGAGGCAACAGATGTGTAAAAACTAAACAATTTTGTACTAATTTCAGCTTCCTTCAATGCATCAAAACTAGTTTGCAGCTTACCTACTCTCGCCAAGTATTCAGTCAATAAATCAAGCTGTATTAGTTGCAAATTGTTCATTTAATACTATTAAAATCACCTACACAAATCTCATTTCGCCCTTTGGGGGCTAGGGGGCAATTTCACCTTCTAAATCGTAATCAAATGCTTTGGTGATTAATACATTTACAAAGCTGCCTATTTCTAGTTGCTTCTTGCTATTAATAATCACTTCATTATCTACTTCTACACTATCAAATTCTGTGCGACCAAGATAACGACCGCTTTCTTTTCTATCTACAATTACTTTAAAAGTTTTACCTACTTTTTCTTGATTTTTCTCAAGGCTTATCTCTTGCTGAACCTCCATAATTTCTTGCGCTCTTAGTTCTTTATCATCTTGAGAAATATCGTCTTCTAAAATATGTGCGCTAGTATTTTCTTCGTGGCTATAACTAAAAATCCCTACCCTATCAAAACGATGCTCTACTAAAAACGCCTTCAGCTCTTCAATATCATCTTCTGTTTCGCCAGGAAAACCCGCAATTAATGTGGTGCGCAAACAAATGCCGGGTACTTTTTCACGAATAGTATGTATCAATTCGCTCATTTCTTCACGAGTAATATTACGCTTCATTGCTTTCAACATATTATTACTAGCATGTTGCAAAGGCATGTCAAGGTATTTGCAAATATTGTTGTGGCGGTTCATTGCTTCTAAAATTTCCAATGGAAATTTTGATGGATAAGCATAATGTAAGCGAATCCACTCTAAGCCTTCTACGGCTGCCAATGCATCTAGCAAACGAGGCAATTCTCTTTTCTTGTAAATATCTAAGCCATAGTAAGTAAGTTCTTGCGCTATTAGCATAATTTCCTTCACACCTTTCTTCACCAAGTTTTCAGCTTCTGCAACCAATGCTTCTATTGTTTTACTCACATGCTTACCACGCATTAATGGTATAGCACAAAATGAGCAAGTACGGTTACAACCTTCGCTAATTTTTAAATACGCATAATGCTGTGGTGTACTTAGCAAACGTTCGCCTATCAATTCGGCCTTATAATCAACCTCAAATTTCTTTAACATTAATGGTAATTCCATTGTACCAAACCAGGCATCAACTTCGGGCATTTCGGCTTCTAAATCTGCACGGTAGCGCTCACTTAAGCAGCCAGTTACAAATACTTTATCTAGCTTGCCTCTACGTTTTAATTCTAGTTGGTCAAAAATGGTATTGATACTTTCTTCTTTGGCTTTATCTATAAACCCACAAGTATTTACCACTACAATATTGTGGTCAAGTTTTTTGTTTTCGTGCACCACATCTATGGCACTAGCTTGCAATTGTCCACTTAATACTTCACTATCTACTAGGTTTTTACTACAACCTAGCGTAATGATGTTAACCTTATCTTTTTTGAGCGTTTTCGATTTCATAATAAGGCGGCAAAGGTAAGGATGTTGGGGTGATAGGTGATGGGTCATAGGTCATAGGTGATGGGTCATGGGTCATAGGTCATGGGTCATAGGTCATGGGTCATGGGTCATAGGTCATGGGTCATAGGTCATAGGTCATAGGTCATGGGTCATGGGTCATAGGTCATAGGTCATAGGTCATAGGTCATAGGTCATGGGTCATGGGTCATGGGTCATAGGTAATAGTTAATAGTCAATAGTCAATAGTTAATAGTCAAAAGTCAATAGTTAATAGTCAAAAGTCAATAGTCAAAAGTCAAAAGTCAAAAGTCAATAGTCAATAGTCAATAGTCAATAGTCAATAGTCAATAGTCAATAGTCAAAAGTCAATAGTCAATAGTCAA
>JASGCX010000025.1:0-5946 GCA_030053925.1 Flavobacterium sp. | reverse complement strand
AGTCAATAGTCAATAGTCAATAGTCAATAGTCAAAAGTCAATAGTCAATAGTCAAAAGTCAATAGTCAATAGTCAATACCGATAACTTGCAACCATCACCCAGCAACCATCACCCATAACCTATGAACCATAACCCATAACCTATGAACCATGAACCATAACCCATCACCCATAACCTATCACCCATGAACCATGAACCATAACCCATAACACATGAACCATCACCCATGAACCATAACCCATCACCCATGAACCATCACCCATGAACCATAACCCATGAACCATCACCCATCACCCATGAACCATAACCCATGAACCATCACCCATAACCCATGAACCATCACCCATAACCCATGAACCATCACCCATGAACCATCACCCATGACCCATGAACCATCACCCATGAACTATGACCCATGAACCATCACCCATAACCCATGAACCATCACCCATGAACCATAACCCATACCCCATGAACCATCACCCATCACCTATAAGCTGTAAGGCAAACAAATTCAACGTTTCATTCTCGTTTCTCGTTGTATCTTTTAATGTAAACCCTACCTTGGCAAGCACTTTTTCTGAAGCAATATTTTCTGGTTGTGTAATGGCAAATAATTGGTGCTTACTAAAGTTGCCGAAGAAATAAGCCACCCCAGCTTGTAGCAATTCTGTTGCATAATTTTTGCCCCATTCATCAGGCAACAAAGCATAGCCTATGTGATAATTGATATTGCCTTGCATGGGTAAAATTGAAAACATGCCTATTAATCGGTCTGTTTCTTTTTCGCCTACATACCACCTTCCAAGCTTTGGCGCCTCAGCATATTCGTATAGTTGCTGTGCTAAAAACACATCACAAGCAGCCCTATCTTTTACGGGCCTTATGTAACGCATCACTGCTTCATTGTTATTAAGCAAGTAAAAAGCCTCGCTATCAGCATTGGTAAATTGTCTTACAGTAAAATGAGTGGTTGTAAAAATAAGCATACCGCAAAATCATTGATTAATAACTTAACAAAATTGGCTTCAATCCTTAAATAATAGCCTACCATTACAATCCCTCTAATCAGCGGTTTCTATTTCTGCACCTCATTGGTAAAATGAAACTTAATATCTGGATTATTGGCAATTTCTGTATTTAAAAACCATTCACTTTGTGCCAAGTAAACCGGATTGCCATCTTTATCAGCAGCAGAGTTTTGTTGTTTAAAACGCAAGAAATCTTCTAGCTTTTTTTGGTCATTACTCGTTAGCCAACAAGCTTTGTAAAAAGGCAATGTTCTAAACTCACATGCAGCACTGTATTCGTGCAACAAACGGTACTGAATTACCTCAAACTGTAAATCGCCAACACAGCCAATAATCTTTTTATTGCCCCCAAACTGTGTAAACAATTGCGCCACTCCTTCATCCGTCAACTGACTAATACCCTTTTCCAATTGCTTGGTTTTCATTGGGTCTTTGTTTACTAGTTCTTTAAATATTTCTGGCGAAAACGTTGGTATTCCTGTAAAGTAAAAATCTTCTCCTTCGGTTAAAGTATCACCTATTTTAAAGTTACCGGTATCAAACAAACCCACAACATCACCCGGAAACGCATCTTCTACCACCTCTTTACTTCTAGCCAAAAACGAGTACGGATTGCTAAAACGCACATCCTTATCTAGCCTTACGTGGTGAAAATATTTGTTACGCTCAAACTTGCCGCTACACACACGCAAGAAGGCAATTCTATCTCTATGCTTAGGGTCAAGGTTGGCATGAATTTTAAAAATAAAACCGCTAAACTTATCCTCGCCTACACCTAAAGTTCGTGCGGTGGTTTCTCGGCTACGTGGCACAGGGGCTATTTTTATAAACGTATCTAGCATTTCCTGCACGCCAAAATTGTTTACCGCACTACCAAAAAATACAGGTGCTACCTTACCACTCAGGTAATCTGCTTTGTTCAGTTCGCCGTACACACCATCTATCAGTTCTACATCTTCACGCAATTGGTTGGCATCACGTTCGCCAATTTTCGCATCTAAAACCGTATCGGTTAAGTCATCAATTGCCACAGTATCTTCATCGTCTTCGCCCTTGGTACTAGCTGTAAACAAGCGCAGGCTTTTGTTATCCAAATTGTACACACCCTTAAAATCTTTACCGCTGTTTATTGGCCAGGTCATTGGGTGTAGCAATAGTTTCAACTCGTTCTCAACTTCTTCTAGCAAGTCAAAACGGTTTTTTCCATCCCTATCCATTTTATTTACAAACACAATCACCGGTGTATCTCTCATACGGCACACTTCCATCAGCCTACGAGTTTGATCTTCCACACCATTCACACTATCAATTACCAATATTACCGAGTCAACAGCCGTCAAGGTTCTATACGTATCTTCTGCAAAGTCTTTGTGGCCGGGCGTATCTAGTAGGTTTATCAAAAAGCCTTCATACTCAAACGTCATCACACTTGTAGCCACACTAATGCCACGCTGACGTTCAATTTCCATAAAGTCACTTGTAGCATGTTTTTTAATCTTATTGCTTTTAACCGCACCAGCCGTTTGAATAGCACCACCAAACAACAACAGTTTTTCTGTCAACGTTGTTTTACCAGCATCGGGGTGAGAGATGATAGCAAAAGTTTTCCGCCTGTTTATTTCTTTCTCAAATTTCATAATAGGGTGATGGTTCATGGGTGATGGGTCATGGGTCATTGGTGATGGGTGATGGTTCATTGGTGATAGTTGATAGCAAATGACTTACCTACCAATAATTTTCTTATCTAGTTTATTTTAAAGGCAGCAAAAGTAAGGATAAGCAGGTGTATGTCACCAGCTTTTGTAGTACTATGAAGCTTCGGTTGTGTCACTCACTTGTACATTCTGTTCGCTATTGAGCTTTTATTGTAGCGTAGGTATTTCACGCAACAATGCAACTAAGGCAAAGGGTGTTTTTGTCATGCTAAGGAACGAAGCATCTAACCAACCGAGGCTAAGTGAAAGCTGTTTTAAAAAGCAGTAGCAACAGGAGCTAAATATAAATTCTAATCATTCCCAACTAGTCCAACATTTGCAATCTGGTGTGCCGAGTATTTGAATTTTAAATCCATAACTATTAGTACGGGATTACAAAACAACCAACCAACAAAGCAACCACGCTAAAGCCATTATTACTGCTGCCTCTACTATATTAACCATTAACCCGCCGTTGTAGTTATTTACGATACATAAAAATTAAAGTATCGATACTAAAAAACCTCTCGCAATGTTACGAGAGGCTTTTTGGTATTGTAATTCTTAGCGAAAATTATTTCTTTTTAGCATCTTTATCAGCCGCTGCTTCTTGTTGTTTCAACTGACGAGTCATTACAACTGAAGCAATAGGAATACGTTGAGAGTTCATAATTTCCATTTCAGGAGCTTTAATATCTTCTACACGTAAGTTTTCGTTTAAAGCTAAGTTTGTGATATCAACTTCAATAAACTCTTTCAAATTAGAAGGCAAAGTTTTTACTTTAACACTTTTCATTTTTATTACTAGTTTACCACCTTCTTTCACACCTTTAGATACTCCTACCAATTTAATAGGTAAATCAGCAATTACTTTTTTATCACCAACTAACTCTAATAAGTCAACGTGAATTAAAGTATCGCTTACTTTATCAAATTGCAAGTCTTTCATAATAGTAGTGTATGTTTTACCATCTACTTTTACTTCTGCTAATTGAAACTCACCTGTGTAAACTAATGGTTTAAAAGCCTTTGCAGGTGCAGAAAAAGTAACTTCGGTAGCCCCACCGTAAATTACACCAGGCACCAAGTCTTGAGAGCGCAACTGACGGGCAGCTTTTTTGCCAGTTTCGGTCCTCAATTGTCCTTCGATTGTAACTGTTTTCATGTTTGTTGTTTTTGTTTTATTATCACATACAAGTTTTGTATGTGCTTATTTTTTCGGATTGCAAAAGTAGGGGAAACAGATGAAAAATAAGATGTCTAAACCTAAATTTAGTAAGATTGAATGTATTTGCCTAACTCATTACACATAAAAGCGGTACAATTGTTATTACATCGCTTCAATTAGTTATAAATAGCAAGTTTCAAATCATAAATTTCTACACACCACGTTCTCTATTTCTCAATTGCGAGTGGATGAAAAGACTTGTAATACTCTTATTTTCATACGCATTACGTAAAGCAATGGCAAATAAATCGGCTACAGACAATACTTTTATTTTATCACTTAGTTTTTTAAAGGGTATTGTATCGCAAACAACTAGTTCCTCTAACACACTATTTTCAATATTTTCATAAGCTTTACCGCTCAATATTGGGTGCGTACACAAGGCCCTCACAGTTAAAGCGCCTTTATCTTTTAGCAAACCAGCAGCTTTTGCAAGCGTACCGCCTGTATCGCAAATATCATCTATCAACACAATATTTTTACCCACAACATCACCTATAACCACCATACTTGCAATTTCATTAGCACGTTTACGGTGCTTATCGCAAATAACCATATCTGCATTAAAATAGCTAGCTACTTCACGCACACGAGTGGTGCTACCAACATCTGGCGAAGCAAACGTTAAGTTACTCAAACGCATTTGCTCTATATATGGAATAAAAATAGCCGAACTATCTAAATGATCTACTGGCACATCGAAGAAACCTTGAATTTGTGGTGCATGTAAGTCCATTGTTACTACTCTATCTGCACCGGCCGCTTCAAGTAAAGTAGCCACAAGCTTGGCACCAATAGCTACACGAGGCTTGTCTTTTCTATCTTGTCTGCCATAGCCATAATAAGGTAAAACAGCAATTACTTTATAAGCACTTGCACGTTTTGCCGCATCAATCATCAACAATAATTCCATCAAGTTATCAGTAGGTGCGTAAGTACTTTGTACCAAAAACACATAATCACCACGAACACTTTCTAAGAAAATAGGCTGAAACTCACCATCACTAAACTTTTGAATTGTTACTTTTCCTAAAGGCACACCAAAACGCTGTGCAATTTTTAACGCCAATTCTTGTGAACCTGTACCTGAAAAAATTTTTACTGAGGGATTCATAGCAAATTAAGAGGTTGCGGCGAAGGTAATTTTTTAAAACTTAGTTGTAAAGATTATTTACACTTTTGCACAAAAAAATAAATAAGTTGTAAATTAGGGCTTCAATACATACATAATGGCAGCTATAAAAGACTGGGCTTCTGACGATAGACCAAGAGAAAAATTGATGCTGAAAGGCGCATCGGCATTGAGTAATTCGGAGTTGTTAGCAATTTTAATAAACAACGGTACTCCCAATAAAAATGCTGTAGATTTAGCCAAAGAATTACTATTGGCTTGCAATAATAATTTACAAAGGCTTGGCAGTTTAGGCTACCAAGAAATGGTGCAACTGAAAATAAAAGGGCTAGGCCCTGCCAAAGCTATTACTATTGCTGCGGCATTAGAACTTGGTATTCGCAGAGATGTTTTTGAAAAGCAAAAGACTAAAATTGCTTCAAGTAGAGATATTGCTGACTATTTAAAGGCCAAACTACAGCACAAAAATCACGAAGTATTTGTGTGTATGTTTTTAAATACAGCACAGCATATTATTCACCACGAAATATTGAGTGAAGGTAGTATAGATATAGTGCTGATAGAGCCACGAGCTATTATAAAAAAAGCATTAGAGTATAACGCCAAATCAATTATACTTTGTCACAATCACCCAAGTGGCAATTTAAACCCTAGCCGTTCAGATATTTCGCTTACCGAAAAGATAAAGCAAGCTGCTACCCTTTTTGATATTAACGTGCTAGACCATATTATTGTAAGCAACGAAGGCTATTATAGCTTTAGCGATGAAGGATATATTTAGTTGGATATTTGAAGTTTTGAGTTTAAAAAGTTTATTCAGTTCAAAAAGTTTATTCAGTTCAAAAAGTTTATTCAGTTCA
>JASGCX010000024.1 GCA_030053925.1 Flavobacterium sp. | reverse complement strand
ACGTGAAAGGTGAGACGTGAAAGGTGAGACGTGAAAGGTGAGACGTGAAAGGTGAAATGTGAAAGGTGAGACGTGAAATGTGAAAGGTGAAAGGTGAAAATGTGAGACGTGAAAGGTGAAAATGTGAGACGTGAAAGGTGAAAATGTGAAATGTGAAATGTGAAAGGTGAAATGTGAAAGGTGAAAATGTGAGACGTGAAATGTGAAAATGTGAGACGTGAAAGGTGAAATGTGAAAAGTGAAAAAATGGTGAAGCATCCATTTTAGGATGTTTCACCATTTAGTTTATTATTTAACACAGCAAGAAGCTGTGTTGCTTACCACTTTACCATTTATTACATTCAATGAGAAGCTTTTTGCCTTTTGATATAAATCTGCTTTTACGGTAGTAGTAGTAGGTTTGCAGCAGCTTTTACTACAACCATTTTTGCAACTGTCTTTAGCGCAATCTTTGCAGTTATCGCAAGAAGTACCATTGCCTTTAGTGCAGTTTGCCATGTTGTTGCAGCCGTTTTTGCTATCTGCTTTTACGGTAGTAGTAGCAGGTTTGCAGCAGCTTTTGGTACAACCATTTTTGCAACTGTCTTTAGCGCAATCTTTGCAGTTGTCGCAAGAAGCACAATTGCCTTTAGTGCAGTTTGCCATGTTGTTGCAGCAGTTTTTGCTATCTGCTTTTACGGTAGTAGTAGCAGGTTTGCAGCAGCTTTTGGTACAACCATTTTTGCAACTGTCTTTAGCGCAATCTTTGCAGTTGTCGCAAGAAGCACAATTGCCTTTAGTGCAGTTTGCCATGTTGTTGCAGCAGTTTTTGCTATCTGCTTTTACGGTAGTAGTAGCAGGTTTGCAGCAGCTTTTGGTACAACCATTTTTGCAACTGTCTTTAGCGCAATCTTTGCAGTTGTCGCAAGAAGCACAATTGCCTTTAGTGCAGTTTGCCATGTTGTTGCAGCAGTTTTTGCTATCTGCTTTACTAGTAGGTTTAGCGGCTACTTTACGTTCGTATTGGCAGCAAGCATCTAGCTTGTCGTAGGCTTCTTTAGTAGCTGAGGCATCTTGTGTGTCGTAGCCTGCTTCTGCAACTTTGGCTTGTATTTTTTTGGTATCAGTTTTACTAGCATCGAATTTTAGACTTAACACTTTGGTGTCTTTATTCCAAACGGCTGACGTAGCGCCAGCTTCTTTGGCTGCTGTTTCAATGTGTTTTTTACACATGCCACAGTTGCCGTACACTTTTACAGTTGTTTGTTTGGCTTGTGCTACAGCAAATAATGATGTGCATACAAAAGCAAGTACTAAGATGATATTTATTGTTTTCATTGTTATTATTTTTTAAAATTTACCACATAAGCACATAGTTTTTGCTATGGCTACATGGCGAAAAAGATGATTAAAGAGATGAACGTTGCTACCGGTAGTGAGATGCTTGGTAAACTTAGCATAACTGCACCATGTACAATAGAAATACTATTGCTGGTTACATAAAATAACCACTAGGAAAGAGAAGGGTATCAAATTAAAAAAACGCAATTGAGAATATAAATAGGCTGCGACCTAAGTATGGGTGGTGCGTGTGTGCCATAAGTAGCTTTTGTGGTACTTGTAGCCACAGCATTGTAAGTGTAATTGTAAAAGCTAGGAAGAATATGGTACGGATTAATTACAGAAACATCAGCATGGCTTGCTTGATGATTATCGGTTAGTTTGTAAAGTTTACTTTCTGTTTTGCAGCAGCCTTTGGATTCTTTTTTACCACAACCACACATTTTTGATGGTGTGATTTCGATGTTTACTTTACTCACTTTGCCCTTGCAGTAATGCACGTTCATTACAAAACCACTGCTGATGCAGAAGTAGGTAATGGCTATTATAAATGTGAGTAAACGTTTCATTTGCTGCACAAACTTAGAGCAATTACTCGAACGGAACTTTTTTTAATGAAAATTTTAACAAATTACATTTTCTACAACACGAAATTGAAAGGATTACTCAAATTACACGAACTAGCAAGTCAATTCGTGTAATTAGTGCCATTCGAAGAATTCGTGTAAAATAATTCGTGTAAAATAATTCGTGCAAAACAATTCGTGCAATTAGTGCCATTCGAAGAATTCGTGTAAAACAATTCGTGTAAAATAATTCGTGCAATTAGTGCCATTCGAAGAATTCGTGTAAAATAATTCGTGCAATTAGTGCCATTCGAAGAATTCGTGTAAAACAATTCGTGCAAAATAATTCGTGTAATTAGTGCCATTCGAAAAATTCGTGTAAAACAATTCGTGCAATTAGTGCCATTCGAAGAATTCGTGTAAAATAATTCGTGCAAAATAATTCGTGCAATTAGTGCCATTCGAAGAATTCGTGCAAAACAATTCGTGCAAAATAATTCGTGTAATTAGTGCAATTCGAAAAATTCGTGTAAAGAATTCGTGTAAAACAATTCGTGCAATTAGTGCCATTCGAAGAATTCGTGCAAAACAATTCGTGTAATTAGTGCCATTCGAAGAATTCGTGTAATTAATTTACAAAGTTCCACCAAATGCCTAATCTAGTCCAAAGGCCTTCGCCTGGATATTGCTGTGCGTTTAAATTGTAATTGTTAAAACTGCCAGTAGATGTGTTGAAGGTGTTTAAATTTTCGAGTCGAAAAAAGCATTTAAAGCTTTTAATACGAAAGTTGAAAAACAGATTGATGTCGGGCAAATTACTAGTTGTAAAGTTATTTTGGTAGAAAAACTGGCCTGTAAAAGGTGAGTAATTATCGGCCTTGTAATTGGTGTAATATCTAAATTCTATACCTGTAGATAAAAATAAGTTGGTGTAGAAATTGCCTTCAAACGCTAGGCGATTTCTGATAAGCAAAAACGGTACATGAACAGGCGCATTGCCTGTAACCTGCTGAATATGTGCCTCGGAATAAAAGTTAAGATGCCTTGCTACTTTAAACATTTTTTCTGCGCCAATGTGCAGCACGTTAAACAGTGTTGCATATTGGTTTACGGTAAAAAAGCTATCGCTGTAAGCATAATTATTTACCAAATAATAATCGCCTGTCAATTTAAAAGCAAGTTTAGGATTCTCGTACACACCAAAAATATGGGAGCTATTTTCTTTTTTAAAAGGTTGGTGCCTAATAACAGGAAAACTGGTTAAAGCATCGTAAATAAAAGAAGTGGTGCGGTTGGTATTTTGAAAACCTAATTGTAGCGTACCAATGGTTTTACTTAGCTGTCGCTTAAAACTTATGTAAGCCGTGTAATCACCTGCGTTTAAGCCAGATAAATACAGTTGCCCATTGGCTTCAATATCGTACACATTGTTTTTGCTGCGGTTTCTGTATTCGCCCAATAAATAAATATTGTAGAAGGTTCTGCGTATCAAACTATCGTTACCAATAACTTTCAAGTTTTGCAAGCCAGCACCTACTTTAGCAAATTGGCTTTGGTTGTTTTTATCTGGAAACGTAATTAATGCCAACTCGTTTTTTAGGTTACTCCATTTTTCCTTAAAGCTTACCGTATCATGGTTATTGGCTATGGCAGGCGCAGGAATAGTAAAGTTGTAATACTTTTTGTAGCCTTTATCAAGGGCATAAAGGTCTTTATACAAGTATTCGTTGCTGCTTATTTGTAACGTATGTTGAATACGAAAACGAGGGTAAAAAATTTGATAGGTAGCAGAATCGGTAACCAAAGAATCCCGCTGACCAAAGTCGTATTGATGGCGGTACAAAAAGATACTTTCTCTATAAGTATTGCCCGTATTTACAGTGGTGTTAAATGGATTTCCAGAAAATGGTGTTGCAAAACCTAGCCTAGTAGTAACATCGTAGGGGCCAGAAAGCGAAGCTTCTTTTAACTTATCAAGTGTATCTAAACCGCCATTTTCAGATACGGCGTGTTTGTTTGATATCAACACAAAAAAAGCTTCGTAACGTTTATTATCGCTTTGATAATGCGAGGTAAAACGTAAGTTGTTGTGAATTGCATTTTGTAAACGATACAAACCAGGTGAAATATTAAAGCGGTACTCAAACGAAAAGTTAAACTTGCTTTTTCTGTTTTGCGTATGTACAAAATTAATAAGCTGCTCTGCCTTGCTGCCTAGCATATAACCAAGCTCGGTATACGGCCTTGTGGTTTGAAAAAACTTGGTATTTTCTATGGTAAATTTATAGGTATCAAATTGGTGAAAACCTGCATCCCAACCTGGCTTTAAAATAGGGCTAAACAAAAGCGATTTTGATGCAGAACCTAAATTGCTAATGCTGTTATTGGTAAAAGGTATGTGAAAACGGGTGTAAAAATTATTGATTGAGGAATCTAAGGTTTGGGTTCTTGTAGAATCGTAATAGCGGTAGTAAATGGTAATAGAATCAGCAAATCTATCTCTGCGTTGCAGCGAATCTTGGCCCTTTGTTTTTTTAGGTAATGGTCTGCCTTGGCTATCGTATTGCTGCGCATTGGCATCTACACCATTGCTGTATTGTGTTGTAAGTGGTCTAGTGGTTTGTGCGCTTATTGTTTGCACAATAAACATTATAATCCCCAATAAAATCAGTCTATTTCCTTTCAATAACATGCTGCAAAGTAACAAGAATATGCGCAAAAGAAAGGTGGTGACTAGGCACAAGTGAACAGTGGGCAGTGAATAGTTAGTTAAATAAGTTGGTTCATTATAAGCTATTCACCACTCACCGTTCAATATTTATAGTTGATTAATCAATTCTTTAAACAATAAGGTTAGTTTAGGTTCAGCTTCTTTTGCCGCTTGTAATACTTCTTCGTGGGTAATCATGTTTTCTTCTTCACGAATACCCAAATCGGTAATAACACTCATGGCAAATACTTGCATACCACAATGCACTGCTGCAATGGTTTCTTGTACTGTACTCATGCCAACTGCATGGCCACCAATGGCTTTAATTAATTGGTATTCTGCTCTTGTTTCAAAAGTAGGGCCGGTAACGCCTGTGTACACACCTTGGTGTACTTTAATATTATTGGCACTAGCAATAGCCAATACTTTATTAATTAAGGCTTTGCTGTAAGGCTCACTCATATCAGGAAAACGTGGCCCTAAGCTATCATCATTTGGTCCCAATAATGGGTTAATTTGGAAGAAGCTAATGTGGTCGTTAATAATCATCAAGTCGCCCACTTTAAAATCAAGATGAACACCACCGGCTGCATTAGATAATAGCAAAGTTTCTACACCCAATAATTTCATCACACGTACAGGGTAAGTAACTTGTAAGGGATTGTAGCCTTCGTAAAAATGAAAGCGACCGCTCATTACCAATACTTTTTTACCACCCAATTCGCCCAAAATTAATTTGCCACCATGGCCTTTTACAGTGCTTACAGGAAAATGTGGTATATCGCTATAAGCAATTTCTTTTTCGGCTTTAATTTCGGTTGAAAAATTACCCAATCCACTGCCTAAAATGATACCTATTTTGGCTTCGCTGGTAAACTGAGATTTGATGTAAGTAACGGTTTCTTGTAGTTGTTGCAATAATTCACTCATAAGTCTTTGTTTAATCTTTCAAATATAACGCTGTACGGCTGTACACTTTCGGTATGGGCATAAAAAAGACCGTGTACAAACACGGCCCTTTTTATAAAATGTATTATAGAGTATTACTACTATGCGATACGTTTTACGTTAACGGCGTTCAAACCTTTACGGCCTTCTTGCACGTCAAATTGTACTTTGTCATTAGCTTCGATTTGGTCGATTAAGCCATTAGCGTGTACAAAAGTTTCTTTGTTTGAATCATCATGTTTGATGAAACCAAATCCTTTCTCTTCGTTGAAGAACTTTACAGTTCCTGTGATTTTTGTGTCCATTTGTAAAATTGTAAATTAAAATTGAAATGCAAACATAGGCATATAAACCCGAATAGCCTAATTAAACTTTTGGATGGCAACACAGATGACACGGATTTGGCAGATTAAAACAAATTTTTCTCGCTTCATTAACAACTATTTCAAAGGCCATCAAACCTCTGTTTCATCTGTTAAAAACAGCCGTAACAGCATCATCAGCCTTACTATCAATACTACACAATACCCAATTTATCCAATACTACCTTAGCCATTTTAAAGAAAGCTTCGTGGCTATAGCCAGCTATATGTGGCGTTACTATTACGTTTGGCTGTGCTAGTAACCATTGCAATTGCTGGTTTTCTTTATCGTTGTAGGTGTTTAATTTTTCATTTTCTAGTACATCTAATGCGGCGGCTTTTACCTTGCCATTTTTTAAAGCGGTAATTAACGCATCGGTATCTGTTACCTTACCACGGCAAGCAGTTAAAAAATAAGGCTGCTTTTTAAAGCTATTAAAAAACGCATCATTGGCATAATACTTTGTTTTGGCAGTTAATGGCAAATGCATGCTTACCACATGGGCTTGTTCAAATATTTCGTTTAGGCTCGCTTCTTTTACATAGCTATTGCCAAAGCCAGTTTTGTATTTATCGTGTGCCAAAACCGTTACTTCAAATGGTGCTAATAGTTTGGTAAACTGGCTGCCATTATTGCCATAGCCAATAATGCCTACGGTTTTGTTGAGTAATTCATCTGCACGGTTTTCGTCACGTAGCCAAAGGCCTTTTTTTACTTCTTCGTGGCTGCTGTTTATCTTATTCATTAAGCTTAGTAAAAAGCCCAAATTATGCTCTGCCACTGCATTTCTATTGCCTTCTGGGCTGCTTACACAAGTAATGCCTTTAGCTTCGGCATAAGGCACATCTATTAGTTCCATGCCGCTACCAAGTCTGCCAATCCATTTTAGGTTAGGTGCTTTATCAAGCATTGGTGCATCTATTTTTAACCTTGTGGTAATTATCAAGCCAGACATATCGCCTATTAGCGGGCCAAGTTCTTCGTAAGTAATGGCTGGTAAATAGGTTACTTCGTAGCCATTTTTTTTTAAAGTTGCTTGCAAATAAGGGTGCACTTTGGCTGTAATTATTGCTTTCATCATGTGTAGTTTATGATTTGAAATTTGATGGCAACACGGATGACGCAGATTCTATTGATTTAAACGGATTTTGTGACTATCAATAAATCTGTGTTAATCTGCTAAATCAGCGTCATCAGTGTTGCTATTCACCTTCGCACCTGTGTTCATTTTAAACGTTAGTTCGGCAAATTTTTCAATGCTTATTTGTTCTGCACGTTGGTTAAAAAATGGGTCTTGCAATACCTCGGTAGTAAACAAACCTTTTACCGCATTGCGTAGCATTTTTCTACGTTGGTTAAAAGCCATTTTTACCAGCAGTATAAATTCTTTTTGGCTTTTTACAGGAAATCTCGTTTGCTTGCGAGTTAATCTTATTACACCACTCATTATTTTAGGTGGTGGATTAAAACTTTCTGGCGGCACATCAAACAGGTATTCTACCTCGTAAAAAGCCTGAATTAAAATGCTGATAATGCCATACACTTTGCTACCTTCTTTGGCAGCTACACGCATGGCCACTTCTTTTTGAAACATGCCAATTACCACAGGCACTTGGTCTTTCCAATTGAGAATTTTAAACAGTATTTGCGAAGAAATATTGTAAGGAAAATTGCCCACTACGGTAAAATTATCTTCAAATGGTGCGCTGATATTTAAGAAGTCGGTATTAATAATTTTACCGGCAATAGCAGGATAGGTTTTATGCAGGTACACCACTTTTTCATCATCCAATTCTACTGCTTTAAAGTTAATGTTATCAATAGGAAGTAGGTATTTGGTTAAAGCGCCAGCACCAGGCCCTACTTCTACTAGGTTGTAAAAATGGTGCGCTTGCAAGGCCGCTACTATTTGCTTACAAATATTCTCATCTTTTAAAAAATGTTGCCCGAGTGATTTTTTGAGAGTGTATTGCATTGGGGCAAAAGTAGGTGCAGATTTAGGATTTATGAATTTGGATTTGTGAAGGGCTTAGAGAAGGGCAGTTGAGACTAGAAAAATGCGGTTCTGAACAACTATTTACCCGTTAAAAACCGTATTTTAGGCGTTTAGAACGAGAAATATTGCATAGCTAAATAAGAAACAATTAATCAACTCGAGGGTACAAGGGCCACAGCAAATAATGCTATTGCAGAAAATAGACTGTTGTAATAATGTGAAAGCTGTATTGAATTTACCAATAAAAACTGTACGAACAGTATTCGTACAGTTTTTGGATTCTAAAAAGTTGTATTTTTGTATAACTTTTTAAAATCTGTAACTGTAATAAGCCTTAGATGTCTCATTTAAAAGAGAAGTACAACGAAAGTGTTAAACTTGCCATTTCGTTGCAAAAATCTTACGACTATTCTGCCAGTATTAATAGAGCATACTATGCATGTTTACAGTTTATGCTGCATACATTGTTTAATAAAAAAAACGACCCATATAATAAAGAACATTTTTACTCAGGAGCATTAGTAGCAGAGAAATCTACTCATAAACAAGCATTTAACTTAATAACTACTGATTTAGCAAAAATTCATAAACCTGATTTTAGATGGTTTCAACAGCACTTCCAAGAATTGAAAAAATTAAGAACTTCTGCAGATTATCACGACGAAAAAGCAACTTCTGAAAATGCAGATATTGCTATTAAAAAATCTGAGGCTTTAGTAAATATTCTAAAAAATAATTTCAAAACATCATAATGAACCCAAAAGAATATATCCAAAAAAGCATTTCTAACCTAGCTAATCAATTTCCTAATATTGAGTTTAAATGTGGTATTGATAAATGTATTGGTAGCTATATTGTACAAATTACACCAGCGAGCGAATTTGATAATAACGATGCCTTACTAGATGCATGGATACCTATTAGTTTAGAGTTTAACGAACTATTTATTAATGACGAAATTGTATTTACTAGCCAAGTTGATACAATTCTTGAAATAAGTGAAGAAATAAAAACCTTTAATGCTATATCGTTTACCGATAAGATGAAGAATATTTTTAGTTATACAAAATTGCCAATTCAACAGCAAGATGCGGTACTTGTATTACATAAGCTTTCAATTAAATCTGCTACCAATACAGACAAATATTATCAATCTAATCCTTCTACTCTTTATCAAATGGCTGCATAATGGATAATAATGACACGCAAAAAGCAGGTTATACTGTAGAGAAAATTATACTTATGGAACAACAGTTTCATAGAGAAATGACGATTGATTTTAACAATCCTACTTTAAGGCATGATATAGATATGGTTAATGAGCCCGGTGCAACTGTAGATAATAGGTTTGCGGTAAACTTAAATTTAAAATTAACCGCTTTAATTGACGAGCAACCAGTATATTCTATTAATACTATATTCTGTGGCGTTTTCAAAAAAGATGGGGAACCACCGCTTTTAGAAGAAGATTTTAAAAAGATAAATGCACCAGCAATAATTTATCCTTTTATAAGAGAACACATACATAGCCTGTGTAGCAAAGCTACACTTGGTAATATAATGTTACCAACAGTAAACTTTCAGGTGTCTTAAATATATTAGTAGAACAATCTCATTACAAAGCCTTGCATATTTTGCGAGGCTTTTTTGGTATCTGTAGATATCTTTCATCTATATTTTTATTTTTTCGTTAGATGCTTCCCCGAAAATCGGGACAGGCTGTACCTCAGCATGACAACCGTTGCATCCTTTGCCTTCTTTGTCTCTTTGCGTGAAACATCTTAAAACCCTTAAACTTCCCTACATTTACACTTTAACTTTTTGTGTATGAATTACGAATTGCAAAAGCCAATTGTAGGATTTACTAGTGGCGATTTGAATGGCATTGGTATAGAATTGATTATTAAGGCATTGAGCGACCCCCGCATTGTAGATGTGTGCATACCTGTGGTGTTTGCAAGTAATAAAAGCATTAATTTTTACAGAAAGGGCTTGCCTGAAATTAATTTCAGTTATCACTCAACCAAAGAAATGAACAAGTTGAGCCACAAGCAAGTAAACGTGTTTAACTGTTGGGAAGAAGAAGTGGCTATTTCGCCGGGGCAACTGAACGAATTGGGCGGTAAATACGCTTTAATATCGCTACAACAAGCTACAAAAGCCTTGAAAGACAAGCAAATTCATGCTTTGGTAACTGCACCTATTCACAAGAAAAATATACAGTCAAACACGTTTAAACATAGCGGCCATACACCTTACTTAAAAGAGATGTTTGGCGTGAATGATGTGTTGATGTTTATGGTGGCCGATAACATGCGTGTGGGCTTGGTAACTGAGCATGTGCCTGTTTCTGAGATAGCTAAAAACATTACCAAAGAAGCCATTTTGAGCAAGCTGAAAATTATGAATAATAGTTTGCTGAAAGATTTTGGTATAGAAAAACCGAAAATTGCTGTATTGGGCTTAAACCCTCATGCTGGCGACGAAGGCTTGATAGGTAATGAGGAAGAAACGGCGATAAAATATGCTATAAAAGATGCTAATCATAGTATGCTAGCGTTTGGTCCTTACAGCGCAGATGCGTTTTTTGCAAGAAGTTTGCATGAAAAATTTGATGGTGTGCTAGCCATGTATCACGACCAAGGTTTGATACCTTTTAAATCGCTTGCTTATGGTGAAGGTGTAAACTTTACCGCAGGTATAGAAGGTGTGCGCACAAGCCCCGACCATGGTACAGCGTTTGACATTGCTGGTAAAGACAAAGCCGATGCAAGTTCTTTTTTGGCAGCTATTTTTGAAGCGGTGGATATTTACAGACGCAGAAATGGTTATGCTGATGCAAGACATAATCCTTTAAAGAAAATAAGTGCCAAATTTATAGCCAATAGTGTGGATGAAAGATTAGAAGAGACTGAAGCGTAAAACCACTGATTGAAGATTTAACAGATGAACTAGTTATGAACGCAAACAACGATACTATAAAACAGCAACTGCATCAAATGATTGATGCGATAGATGATGCACAGGTATTGAATGTTTTGCGTGAAGAAGCTGCTACCTATATTTTGCAAAAAGATGTGGCAGAATACGATGACGATAGAGACCCAATAGATTATTTAACGCCAGAACAATTGCAAGATTTAGAAGAATCGATTGAAGAGGTAGAAAGAGGCGAGCTGATTACTCATGAAGAACTTTTGAGAAACATGAACACATGGCTTACAGACTTACGTACTCAAGGCGATTTGAAAAAAAGGTAATGAAATTAACTGCTTACTTGGCCGCCGAATGGTCGCAACAAGTGATGGATAACTTTTTTGAAACCCTTAAAATGAAGTTAGAAACTTTAGCGCATCAACCGTTTATAGGTAAGCCTTCTAACAGAAAAACCAATACAAGAAGCATTTTAATTACCAAACACAACCGAATGTTTTACAGAGTAGATGGTAACCTGATAAAGATTGTGAACATGTTTGATACGCTTATTCATCCAAAAAAAATTCTTACTGATGGTAACTTTAACTAACCAACATTTACAGGTAAACATTACACCTAAAGGCGCAGAATTATCTAGCATTTACAACAAGCAAACTGGTCTTGAATATTTATGGGATGGCAATCCTGATTAAATCGCTTGCTATGGTGAAGGTGTAAACTTTACCGCAGGTATAGAAGGTGTACGTACAAGCCCTGGCCATGGTACTGCGTTTGACATTGCTGGTAAAGACAAAGCCGATGCAAGTTCTTTTTTGGCAGCTATTTTTGAAGCGGTGGATATTTACAGACGCAGAAATGGTTATGCTGATGCAAGACATAATCCTTTAAAGAAAATAAGTGCCAAATTTATAGCCAATAGTGTGGATGAAAGATTAGAAGAGACTGAAGCGTAAAACCACTGATTGAAGATTTAACAGATGAACTAGTTATGAACGCAAACAACGATACTATAAAACAGCAACTGCATCAAATGATTGATGCGATAGATGATGCACAGGTATTGAATGTTTTGCGTGAAGAAGCTGCTACCTATATTTTGCAAAAAGATGTGGCAGAATACGATGACGATAGAGACCCAATAAATTATTTAACGCCAGAACAATTGCAAGATTTAGAAGAATCTATTGAAGAGGTAGAAAGAGGCGAGGTGATAACTTATGATGAATTAAAAGCGAAAATGAAAGAATGGCTCGCAGAATAATTTTATCAAAGAGATTTACTAATAAGCTGGCAAAACTTATTGCTTATTTAAAAATAGAATGGAATAAGCAAGTGGCTGATGAGTTTTCAAAAGAATTATTTAGCCGCATAGATACATTGAGTTTACAACCGTTTATAGGTAAGCCTTCTAACAGAAAAACCAATACAAGAAGCATTTTAATTACCAAACACAACCGAATGTTTTACAGAGTAGATGGTAACCTGATAAAGATTGTGAACATGTTTGATACGCTTATTCATCCAAAAAAAATTCTTACTGATGGTAACTTTAACTAACCAACATTTACAGGTAAACATTACACCTAAAGGCGCAGAATTATCTAGCATTTACAACAAGCAAACTGGTCTTGAATATTTATGGAATGGCAATCCTGAATTTTGGGCAAAGCAAAGCCCTACCTTGTTTCCTATAGTGGGTGGCTTGAAAAATGGTAGCTACCAATTTGCTGGCAAGCAGTATGCAATGGGGCGTCATGGTTTTACCAGAGAAATGTTTTTTGTAGTGAGTAACCAAACCAACCTCACTGCTACATTTACTATAGAAGCCACTGAAGAAACGCTGAAACAATACCCATTTCAGTTTTTATTTTCTGTTACTTATAGTATTGAAGGCAATAAACTATCTGTTACCTACACAGTAAAAAATTCTAGTAGCAACACCTTGTATTTTTCGGTAGGGGCACACCCTGCTTTTAAAGTACCATTGGTGCAAGGTGATGCTTACGATGATTATTATTTAGCGTTTAACGAAACTGAAAATGCTGGTATTTATCCTTTAACTGCCGATGGCTTGGTAGAATTACGGCCAGTACCTTGCTTAGAAAATACCAACAAATTACCTTTGACCAAAACCTTGTTTTATAAAGATGCATTGGTGTTTAAAGAATTGAAATCGACCGCTATTTCTATATTAAATACCAAGAACAGCCATGGTTTAACTTACAGCTATACCGACTTTCCTTATATGGGTATTTGGGCAGCTAAAAACGCAGATTTTGTTTGTATAGAACCTTGGTGTGGCATTGCTGATAATGTGGCTACAACAAGCCAATTTGCAGAGAAAGAAGGTATTAATACACTTGCATCTAACGAAACATTTACAAAAACTTGGGCTGTAGAAATGTTTTAGAATTACTTGAGCAATATGTAAAAATAGCCGCCATTTGCAACTGCAAATGGCGGCTATTTTATTAGTCAACTATGATAAAAGCTGATTAGGCTTTCATCATAGTTTGTAGTTTTTTAGTTAATAAAAATAAAATTAGCGAAGCTAGGCCAGCCATGGCAACGAACAGCATGAAGAAGTCGTAAAGGGTATTGATTTTATATCCTAAAATTGATTTCTTTTCTGGGTATAAATTCCAAATTTCGAGTGTACTAAAGTTTTTATTTTGTTTTAGAAGCGCAAACTTTTTACCATCTTCAACGAGAAAGCCTGTAAACTTATTTTCTTTCTCACCTTTTAATGTTAATGCCTTTAATTCCTGTTCTCTTAATTGCTCAGGATAGGTTCTTTTTACTTTGAAACTATCGCTATTAGTAACGTATTTACCCCCAGGTATTATATTTAGGCTTATTATGCTGTCTGCAATTTGGCTATCCTTATTTTTTTTAACTGACGTATAAGAGATTGTTTTACCATCTTTTATAGCCTCTCTACTAATAGGTAGGCTTTCCCAGTTAAAAATCGTTGAGTCATTTTTAATATCCTTGTTCGAAACTATATAGCTGGCTTCTTTTACTTGTTCTTCAGGGTATTTTGCACTTAATACACCTGCAAATTTATTAGCAAAAGCATTGGCTGTAAACCATACTGCCATTAACATAGAGGCAAATTTTAAAGGTGCTAATTGATTTACCAAAGACATACCAATTGGCGATAAACAAAGCTCGCCACAAGTATGTAATGCGTACATACCTGTTAGCCATATCATGCTTACTTTAATGCCAGGGGCTACATTGTTTACACCAAAAGCAATCCATAAATAGCCAATTGCCAACAGCAATAAACCCAAGGCCATTTTGGTAGGTGATGATGGTTCTTTTTTGCCCAACTTTAACCATAACCAAGCAAATATTGGTGCAAAGGACACTACAAATACCGAGTTTAGAGATTGGAAAAAACTTGCAGGAACTACAAAAGAACCTAGGTTTCTATTCGTTTGTTCATCTGCAAAAAAGGTAAGTGAAGCACCTGCTTGTTCAAAAGCACTCCAAAAGAAAATAACAAAGAACGATACAATGAAAATTACCGACACTTTGGTTTTTTCTGCTGCCGACAAACCCTTATCGGTAAATACTATAAAGGCAATTAATAAAATACAAGCTATTAGCAAGTAAAATAAGTAGTTAAATACTTTGGCATCAATATAAATTAAGGCTACAGTTACTAATGATAATAGTAATAAACCCACAAAAACTACTACAGGATTCGTTGCTTTTTTAGGCGCCGTATCTGGCACTAAACCTAGTACTTGGCCTGTAGGACCTTTTACGTATTTGTGATGAAATGCCATTTGTACCAATACACTAATTAACATACCAATACCGCCTACTAAAAACGACCATTTAAAATCAGCAGGATTGCCCGTATCGCCTACCAAGCCACAGAGAAATGGGCCAAAAGCACCGCCAACATTAATACCCATGTAAAAAATGGTGTAAGCTGCATCTTTTCTATTGTCTTTATCGGGGTACAATTGCCCTACTAAAGAAGAAATATTAGGTTTAAAAAAGCCATTGCCGGCAATCATTAAACCTAAGCCAGTAAAAAATAAAACAGAAGATAATTGCGGTGCACTTTGGTAAAGGCTACTGCAAAAAAACAAAACAAACTCGCCTAAAGCCATCACCAAACCACCTGTAATAATAGAGCGATGGTTGCCCCAATATCTATCGGCAATATACCCGCCTAACAATGGGGTTAAATACACCAAACCTGTGTAACTACCATATAGGTTTGATGCAAATGCTTTGTCAAAAAGCAAAGCTTTTGTCATAAACAAAATTAAAATGGCACGCATGCCATAATAGTTAAAGCGTTCCCACATTTCAGTGGCAAACAAAACATATAGCCCCTTTGGGTGACTTTTTTGCACTACAGAATCGTTCATAAAAGATTTTGAGTTGGGTTTTAAAATATGGCTCAAAATAGGAATTAATTTCAAACAAAATCCTAACAACAAAACTTCTTCTCAAAAGCAGGGTTTACTTTTGCAGCCAACTAACCTAAAATCATGAATATTTTAATACTCGGCAGTGGCGGCCGTGAACACGCATTGGCCTGGAAAATTTCTCAAAGTCACCATTGTAATCGGCTATTTATTGCGCCTGGCAATGCTGGTACACAGCAATTTGGCACCAATGTAAACCTTGGTATTACTGACTTTGAAGCCATTAAAACATTCTGTATCGATAATAAAATAAACGTACTGGTTGTTGGTTCCGAAGAGCCTTTGGTAAAAGGTATTTACGACTTTATGGAAGCTGCAAAAAATGTGTGGAAAGGTTTTGTGGTAGGGCCATCGGCTGCGGCTGCACAACTAGAAGGCAGTAAGGCTTTTTCTAAAAAGTTTATGCAAAGGCACAATATTCCTACCGCTGCTTATGCAGAATTTACCAAAGATAATTTTGAAGAAGGTAAACAATATATTGCCAATCATAGCTTGCCAGTAGTATTAAAAGCCGATGGCCTTGCTGCTGGTAAAGGCGTGGTGATAAGCACTACACATGCAGATGCATTAGAAGTGTTTGAAAATATGATTATCAAGCAACAGTTTGGCCATGCAAGCAGCAAAGTGGTAATTGAAGAATTTTTAGATGGCTTAGAAGTAAGCGTGTTTGTTTTAACCAACGGTGTAAATTATAAAATTATAGGTCATGCAAAAGATTACAAACGCATAGGCGAAGGCGATACAGGCTTAAACACCGGCGGTATGGGCTGTGTAACACCTGTGCCTTTTATGGACGATTTATTTATGCAGCAAGTTGAAGAAACCATTATTTTACCTACCGTAAAAGGCTTGCAACAAGAAGGTTTGGTGTACAATGGTTTCATCTTTTTTGGTTTAATGAATTGCAATGGCACACCTAAAGTAATTGAATACAATTGTAGAATGGGTGACCCTGAAACAGAAGTAGTTTTGGCAAGATTAGATACCGATTTACTAAGTTTATTTGCAGCAATGGATAACGGTACTTTAGAAGATGCGAACATTAATTTTAACGAAGACTATTTTGCTACCGTAATGGCCGTAAGTGCTGGTTATCCTGGTGATTATGAAAAGGGCAAACTGATTTCCTTTCCCCCATCTTTGGAGGGGCTAGGGGCGGTCATGGTTTTTCATGCAGGTACTAAACAAACCGAACAAGGCGTGGTAACAAATGGTGGCCGTGTATTAACTGTAACTGCCTCTGGTGATAGCATTAAAGCCGCCGTAGAAAAATCAAAAGCAGTATTGGCAAATATTCATTTTGAAGGCATCAATTATAGAAGAGATATTGGCTTTGAATTTGAATAATATTACCATTTCCCCCATGAACCATGCCCAATCACCCATGAACCATCACCCATGAACCATGACCCATCACCCATGAACCATCCCCCATCACCATGGAAAATTGTTTATGCACCCAACTTGGTTTAGTTAAAAGAATTAAAAAACAAATCGCTAGATTTGATGTAACTAACGCTTACTTTTGGTTTCTAAACACTTGATTTACAAAAATTAATAATTCTGTTTGTTATAATAACCCTTTTACGATAGTGCAAACATTAAACAACAGTGGTAAAATGAATGGCAGAACAACTTTGGCAAAGCCATTTGGCTATCCTTCGCTCCCACGACAATAATATTTACATTTGTTATTACAACTAAAACGATATGACTTTTGATAAAGTATATCAATTACTTAAATCGCATCGGACAGTTACTCTAATAACTGCTGACAATGCCGCTTTGATTATTAGTTTTCTTTTCAAGTCATTCAAGCAAAATCAAAATGGCTTTAAAACCGACACTATTGCGGAGAAAGAATTAACCGAATTTCTTTCGGACTATCTCTACTTTCTAAACAAATACGACAACCAATTTACACGACAACCCAAACAATATTTAACCGACTGGACAAATGCAGGCTATTTAAGAAAGTATCCAACCAAAAACGATGTGTTCCTTTACGAATTGACGGCAGCAACTGAAAACGCCTTTAAACTTATTGACAGTTTAGACAAAAGAGAATTTGTAGGACAAGAATCCCGACTGAAAAATTTGTTTGAAAGTTTGAAAGAACTTTCAAACAAATCGAAAAGAGACAGCGCTACAAGAATGAAAGTGTTGCTTGAAAAGAAAAAACAAATTGAACAAGAAATACAAGATGTTGAGAACGGAAAGATGGATGTTTTGGACGATAGACAAATTAAAGAGCAGTATTTTCTTATTGAGGAAACAGCCAAAAATTTGTTAGCAGACTTTAGACAAGTAGAACAAAACTTCCGTGAATTAGACAGAAGATTTAGGCAGAAAATAATCACAACAACTTTAGTAAAAGGTGATGTGTTAGAAGACCTATTTCAACAACAGGCCAATATATTTGAAGAAGACCAAGGAAAAAGTTTCACTGCATTTTGGGAGTTTCTTTTATCACATTCAAAACAAGAGGAGTTTGAAAAACTAATATCCGAAGTGCTGAATATTCCAGTTGTTCAAGAGGTGCAAAGTGAAAATTTTAGTATTGCCAATGTGAGAAATAACTTGATTGAAGCCGGAGATAAAACGAAGAAATCAACCAACTCGTTACTTGAACAATTAAGAAAGTATTTGGAACACAAATCTTTTTTTGAGAACAAAAGAATTTACGACAACATTCAAGAGGCTCTAAAAATTATCGGCATAAACGCTGATAAAGACTTCACCAAACTTGAATTGATGCAATTGGATGAAGTGATAAATATTGATTTGATAATTGACAGACCGCTTTTTACACCACCAGAAAAAGTAAAGTTTGCAAACAACAACCCCGAAGAAGGCAAGAACACAGGCAACAATAACCCGTTGTTTGAACAATTTGAAATAAGTATTGCAGAATTGAAGAGCAACATAAAAGTAGCGCTAAAAAACAAATCTCACATTTCGTTTTCCGACTTTGTGAAAGCGTTTGAGATTAAAAAAGGGGTTGCTGAAATTGTTGCTTATGTAGAAATTGCAGCAAACGAAAAAAACAGGCACATTGTAAAAGAAGATCAACACGATTTTATTGACATAAAAAATTCAAAAACCAATAAAAATTTTAGAGTAAAAGTTCCTCAAATAGTTTTCTGCAAATGACAAAACCCTATTCACACATATTAGTTGCCTTGCTTAAAGGTATTGTTTATACCCATAACCTAAAGGTATGGGATGACCTCTTAAAACCAGAAAACGAAGCTGATGTAAAAAAATATTTTGCTGACATAAACCTTGACGTAATAATTGATAAGTCAGAAGGGTTCGCTTATTTAAAACAAAGAGTGAGTGAGGATGAGGAAGAAGAAACGCCAAAATTAATTCAGAAACGACAACTCAATTTCCATGTTTCACTTTTGTGTTTGTTGCTTCGCAAACACTTAATTGAAAATGACAGAGAAGGAGAATCTTCAAAAGCTATTTTATCGAAAGTGGAAATAATAAGTTTAGTAAAACCATTTTATAAGGAAACAACCAACGAAGCAAATCAGCAAAAGCAAATAGAAACTGCAATCACAAAAGTTGTTGAAGAAGGATTTTTGAGGAAGATGAAAACAGAGGATGAACAATATGAGATAAACCGAATTATTAAAGCATTTGTAAACGCCGATGTAGTAAAAGATTCTTTGGAAAAACTTCAAACCTACGCTAATCAAATTTCAGAATGAGTGAATTAGAATTCAATAGAGACAACACAAAAATTGGTTTCCGTTTACATTCGGTTGAAATATTCAATTGGGGTACTTTTCATAATAAAATTTGGAAGATAGAACCCAATGGAAGTAATTCTTTATTGACTGGTGATGTGGGTTCGGGCAAGTCAACGCTTGTAGATGCTTTAACTTGTTTAATTGTACCTCACCATAAAATAACGTTTAACAAGGCAGCCGGGGCAGAGAGTAAGGAAAGAAGTTTGCTGTCCTACATCAAAGGCGAATTTAAAAATACAAAAAGTGAAGAAGCAGATTCAAGAGAGAAAGCTGTTGCGCTTCGCTACACCAATCCAAATGATTCAACTTTTAGCGTAATTATCGCCAACTTTAATAACGATGGCTACCACGAATCAATTTCGTTAGCACAAGTATTTTGGATTGAGAATGATAAACCCCAAAAGTTGCTAATTATTAGAGAGAAATTACCGTTGACAATTAAGGACAATTTTTCAAAAATTGAAGATGCAAGAGAATTAAGAAAGCGAATGAAAGACCTTGCAAACACAGAAGTGTTTGACGACAATTTTTCAAAATACAGTCAGCGGTTTCGTCAATTGTTCGGAATGCAAACCGACAAAGCAATTGATTTGTTTTACCAAACTGTTTCAATGAAATCTGTTAGCAGTTTGACTTTGTTTGTAAGAGAGCAAATGTTGGAACGAACAGAAATAAAAACACAAATTGAAGATTTAAAAAAACGCTTTGACGATTTGAACAAAGCATTTGCAGCAGTTGAGAATGCAAGAAAACAAAAAGACACGCTCGAACCTTTAGTTGATTTTTGCGAAAACTTTAGAAAGTTTGAAGAAAGGATTGAAGGCATAGACAATATTCTTCAATCCGTTCCATGCTATTTTGCTTCTAAGAAAACTGCATTGCTTGAAACTGAAATTACTGATTGCGAAAGAAAATTGTTGCAAATTGTTGGGCAACTAAAAACAATTGAGGAAACACTAAAAGAAAAACGAAAAGCCGAAACGCAAATCAATAACGATATTGATAACAATGGAGGTGCAAGGTTAAAAGAAATTGCAGCACACATTGACAAGAAACAAGCATTGAGAGAAGCCAAAAAAATAAAGCATAAAACATACTTGGATCTCACAACTTTTTGCGAATTAGAAAATGCAAATACTGACAAAACATTTTTCAGAAATCTTAAAAATGCTGAGGAAAAAATTGAAGCATTAAAGGAAAGGCGAGGTGCAATTTTAACCGAACATGGCACACTTGCTGGAAAGAAAACAACAATTGAAGAAAGGATAGAAGCCGAATACAAGGAACTTGAATCACTAAAGAAAAGAGAAAATCAAATTCCTTTAGACTTCTTAAATATCCGTGAACAGTTGGCAAACGCTTTACAAATTAACGAAGAAGAAATTCCTTTTGTTGGTGAGTTGCTACAAGTGAATGATAATGAAAAGGATTGGGAAGGCGCATTAGAAAGATTGTTAAGAGGTTTTGGCGTGAGTATGTTAGTTCCTGATAAGCACTA
The DNA here is from genome assembly GCA_030053925.1 of Flavobacterium sp. GTDB lineage: Bacteria > Bacteroidota > Bacteroidia > Chitinophagales > Chitinophagaceae > Parasediminibacterium. Next base: position 25,967 of record JASGCX010000024.1, on the reverse strand, counting down.
CGCACAAATTAGCAACTACATTAACGCAAGGCGTTTAATGGATAGCAGAAACAAGGGAATGAGGTTTGAATATTTCAAAGTTCCATACTCTAGCAAGCCCAACAAATTTTTAAATGATTTTGATATTGATGTAGATTCTGTAGTAAATAAAATTGACATTAAAGCAGATACACCTTTTGAAAATTGGTTAGAAACCGAGCTGCAAAAACGATTTAATTTAAGAGGCGTTTCTATTGAAGAATTCCAAAGGCAAAGCGATGTAATTACAAAAGAGGGGCAATTTAAAACAGGAAGCCAACGCCATACAAAAGATGACAGAAGGGATTTGTGGGATAGAAAGAATTTTGTTTTAGGTTGGACTAACCAAGAAAAAATAAGGGCAATTGAAAAGGATTTGAATGAATTGCGAATTAAAAAAGAAGCAATTGAAAAAGCGTTAAAAGTTCTTACAACAGAAGACGAAAACAACAACAACTTTCAATCGAAGTTGGCACAAATAATTAGCTACAAAGATTGGTTTGAATTGAATTGGAAAGATGAAGTTGAAGCCATCATCGCATTAGAAAAAGAAAGAGATGAATTACAGAGTAGTAATAATATGCTAAAAACACTTCAAGAAAAATTGGAGTTGGTAACAAAAGACATCACAGACACGGAAGAAAGTAAAAAATTAAAAACAAAAGAATTGGGCGTTGTTGAGCAAAATATTGAAACCCATAAGGAAGCAATGGAAGAATGTAAGCAAACTTTAAAAACGCTTCTTGAAAATGAAAAGCAAACTTTTTTTCCTCAAATTGACAAGGAAATTGAAGGAATTGTTTTGAGTTTGAGTATAAAAAATATTGACAAGGCTGAAAAGGATTTGCGCATTGATAAGAATAAAGAGAAAGACGGCATAAGAGGAAAACAAAGCACTTTGAGAGATAAGATAATTAAACAAATGAAGGAATATAAAGACCAGTTTCCTTCTGACTCTCTTGACCTTTCGGAAGAAATAGAAGCAAGACACGAATACTTAGATAAACTGGAAAAAATTATCAAAGAGGGTTTGCCCAAACACGAAGCAACTCTTAAAACAATGTTGAATAAAAATACCATAGACGATATTGTTGCTTTTGATAACAAATTAGACATTCACGAAAAAGAAATACGCAACAAAATTAAAAACATCAATGAGCATCTAAAGGAAATTGAATTTAATAAAGGAACTTACATTGAACTGATTGCAGACAGAAACAGAGACCAAGACATTAGAGTTTTTAAAGAAGATTTGAAAGCATGTTACAGCAATATTTTAGACACAACAGATGCTTACAATGAAAGCCGTTTTTTAGATGTTCAGAAAATTTTAAACAGATTTAGGAGCAATGAAAATAAAGACATTGACTGGACAAATAAAGTAACTGACGTGAGAAATTGGTTTGACTTTAACGCAAGTGAAAAATATTTGACAGACAACATTGAGAAGGAATTTTATTCGGGCAGTTCAGGAAAATCTGGCGGACAAAAAGAGAAGTTAGCTTATACAATTATTGCTTCTGCTTTGGCTTATCAGTTTGGTTTGAAAATAGGAGAACCAAAAAGCAAATCATTTCGCTTTGCTGTAATTGATGAAGCATTTGGAAAGGGAAGTGATTCAAGTGCAGAATATGGTTTGGAACTTTTTAAGAAACTCAACTTGCAATTATTGATTGTAACGCCATTGCAAAAAATTCATGTAATTGAAAACTACATCAACTCTGTTCACTTTGTTTCTAATACCGAAGGCAATAATTCTGAATTACAGAATATGACAGTTGAAGAATACATATCGGCTAAACATTTGCACAACCTTGCTACAAATGGAATTGAAATAACTGAAACAAATTAATGATTACACCCAAGGAAATACAAGAACAATGCTTAAAATGGTGGAAAGATGTTTTGCTTTCTTCCATTGATTCTGTTGGGTATTTTCCAAAGGATATTAGTAGAATTGGGAAAGTTAGCTCAAAAGATATTTTGAATAAACTTTCTAATTACAAGCAATCAATTGAATTGCTAACCAACAATTCAAAAGCAGTTAAAAAAATTGGCTATTCGCTAGTAATTGAAGAAAGACAGTTTGATAAAATAGGGAAGCAACCTGTTCCACAAAAAATTTCGATTGATAGCATTGAAGATTATTTAAGAATTGTGGGAAAGGAAAAGGCGTATCAAATATTTCTAAGAAACTATTTGCTAATTCAAAATGAATTGCCTTTGCTTATTGAATGGATAAAAGTTAACCCAACAAGGTTAATTGAACACGATACTTGGCTTGACACTTTGAAAGTTTGTAACTATTTTTTGACAACTCCTAAGCCAAATTTATACATCAGACAATTACCAATTGACATTCACACAAAATATATTGGGGACAATAAAGTGATTGTGCAATCACTTTTAGAATTTCTTATTCCCGAACACATCAACAAAGACGAACAAAAATTTGAACTGCGTTTCAATCTCAAATACGCCGAGCATTTAATCCGTATCAGGTTTTTAGACAAAACGCTTTCGCCGCTTGACAACGCAACAGATATATCATTAACAGTTTCGGAGTTCAGCAATTTTTACTCAAATTGCCACAACATTTTTGTTGCCGAGAACCTAATGAATTTTCTCACACTCCCCTTTTTGACAAAGACCATTGCAGTTTGGAGTGGTGGAGGTTTTAATGTGAGCCACCTCAAAGACATTGCTTGGCTAAAAAGCAAGCAGTTTTATTATTGGGGCGATATTGATGCACACGGCTTTCAAATTCTCAATCAATTTAGAACATATTTTTCAAACACCATTGCTGTAATGATGGACGAAGCAACCCTTTCAAGTTTTACAAGTTCAAGCGGGCAACCAGCCACAAATCAAAACTTACAACAACTTAGCGAATGTGAATTGAAACTCTATAATCACTTGCGACAACACAACATTAGGTTAGAACAAGAAAAAATCACACAGGCATTTGCTGAGGAAAGAATTAACAAACTAATTCAACAACAACCAGGCAATCAATAAACTTACTGCAAGAAACGCCAACGCATTTGCAAGCCAACGCACCATCACCCATCCCCTATGCCCCATGAACCATGAACTATGACCCATCCCCCATGACCCATGAACCATCACCCATGACCCATCACCCATGACCCATGAACCATCACCCATCCCCCATGACCCATGACCCATGACCTATGACCCATCACCTATGACCCATGACCTATGACCCATCACCTATGACCCATCACCCATCCCCTACTTATACATCAATTCGTAATACTCATGCGCCATACGGTTACTATCAAATTGAAAACGCACATCTCTCATACCGTTTTTCATAATTTGCCTCCAAGTGTCGTAATTATCGTAGTACAAAGGCAAAATTTGGTTTTCTAAAATCTCGTAGGTTTTATTCAAATCGTATTCGTCTTGTTCGTGAATATTCATGTTGTGGTAGTCTGCTTTAGGCACTACAAAACCATTGTTACCGTGGTCTACAAATTCAGGTATCCATCCATCATCTGTACTAAAGTTTACGGCACCGTTCATGGCAGCCGTCATACCACTTGTACCGCTTGCTTCACGTGGTACACGGGGGTTGTTTAGCCAAATGTCAGCCGCTTGTTTTAAGCGTTTACTTAAAGCCAATTCGTAACCAATTAATACCGCTACATTTTTATATTTCTTGCTAATGTGTACTAAATTATTAAAAGTGCCAATAGCTGGATAATCGAATGGATACGGTTTACCGGCCCAAATAATTTGTACTGGGTGTTTAATATTACTAAGCAATTTTTCAAAACGTTCCATGTCGTAAGTCAGCATATCGGCACGTTTGTAGCCTGCAAAACGTCTTGCCCATACAATGGTTAACACGTTCGGGTCAAATATTTTACCAGTTTGGTCGGCAATTATTTCAAAAGCACGTTTCTTTAAGTGTTTCTTACGGTCGTCAAAGCCAAAGTCGTTGCCACTGTCTTTAAAACCATACAATTGCTTGTCTGCCCAGTATTTCCAGTTTTGTGCGTTGGTAATAGAAATAATATCGCAAATGCCCGAATGTTTACCCCACATATCTCTTGAAACAACACCGTGCAAAGCACTTACACCATTGGCTTTGCGAGCAAAACGTAAGGCCGTTAACGAGTGGTTAAATTGATCATCTTCTGTACCTGTAAGTTTGCGTACTTCATCTAAACTTAAGCCACAGAAATAACTCATTTTATGGCATAAGTACAGGTCGTGCTTTTCGTTACCGGCTTCTTCGGGTGTGTGTGTGGTAAATACTAAATGTTCTTTTAGTTTTTCTACGCTTTTAAATTTATTCAACAAATAAAACGCCGAAGAAATACCATGTGCTTCATTCAAATGATATACATCTGGGTTAAAGCCTATTTCGTCCATCAATTTTGCACCGCCAATACCAAGTAAAATAAACTGTGCAATTTTTGTAGCCACATTTGCATCGTACAAGCGGTGGCAAATGGTTTGAGAAACGTAATCGTTCTCGGGCAGGTCGGTACTTAATAAAAATAATGGTGCGGTGTTAAAAGTTTCTGGTGCTAAGTAAAAAACCTTTACCCAAACTGGCGCATCGTGTATTAATATCTGAAACTTAATGTCTGTATCTTGAAGAAAAGAGGTGTTTTTTTCCATCCAAGCAGGCTGCAAAGTTTGGTCTTGATTACGTGTTTGATCGTAGTAACCATATTTCCATAAAATACCTATGCCTACCATGTTTTGGCGTAACTCGTAAGCACTACGTAAGTGCGAACCAGATAAAAAACCTAAACCACCACTGTATATTTTTAGTGGCTGGTGAATAGCAAATTCCATTGAAAAGTACGCTGCTTTTTTGCTGTAATTTTCGTTGATCTGATAAGGAACCGAGTAGTTTCTAAAGTTCATAAAACAGAAGTTATTTTGGCAATGATAAAACAATATTGCACCGTAATACGCAAATGTGTAAAATACACATATTGTTTTAGGGTTGCAATTATTTTAGGTAGTTAAAGTTTGTGTGTAAATCTGTTAATTAGCTAGCTGTTTGCGCTGCTATTTCGCCCATAGAAATACCATAATGGCTTTCATCGTACACACATTCGCCATTCTTAATTACTAATACCTGTGGCGACTCGTGATGTACCTGAAATTTTTTGGCAATAGCGGCAGAAATACTACGCAATTTTAGAAGGTCGAGGTAGTAAAAGTCAACATTAGCAGGTGCTTCAGTACGTTCAAGACGGTTTAAGGCCATGCCGCTAATACTGCAAGTAGTGCTATGTTTAAAAATAACTTGTGGAGTTGTAAACGATTTATCAGCAATGGTTTGTAGTTGCTGTTCGGTTTCAAGTGCAATCCAATTCATAAATGCCTCTAATCTAAAAATAAGTACAACTAAAAATTAACCTCTAAAATATTTTGGATTGGTAGTAGGGCAGCCTTTGCCACGGCTAGAAGCACAAGAAGTTAAAGCCGCGCCAGTAAATGCAAATAATGCAACTAGTAAGATTAGTTTTCTCATAAAAACGATCATGAAGGTTTAATACAAAACGTATGTTAATTCAAAGATAAGGGAAACTCGCATGTTGTTGCCTCTATAAAAACATAAGGTTTTGTAAAATTATTTTTAACATGCTACTTGTGGTTGCTTACTTTCGCATTAAGCAGAACTCATTTTAATACCCATAACTACATGAAATTAGAATTAATCCGTCCTATTGCTTTTTTAGATTTAGAAACTACAGGCATTAATATTAGCAACGATAGAATTGTAGAAATAGCAATTGTGAAAATTGCAATTGATGGTACAAAGCTGGTAAAACGCAAAATAATTAACCCATTAATACCTATACCACAAGGCGCAAGCGATGTACATGGTATTACAGATGACATGGTAAAAGATGCACCTACTTTTAAGGCTGTAGCCAATGAGATTAAACAATTTTTAGACAGTTGCGACTTAGGTGGTTACAACAGTAATCGCTTTGATTTACCCTTATTAATAGAAGAATTTTCACGTGCAGGTATCGATTTTAATATTGATGGCAGAAAGTTAGTGGACGTACAAAAGGTGTTTCATTTGATGGAACAACGTACTTTAAGTGCTGCTTATAAATTCTATTGTAACAAAACATTAGAAGGCGCACATGGTGCCGAAGCCGATGCAACAGCTACTTGGGAAGTTTTAGAAGCACAGGTAGAGCGTTATCCTAATATTGGTAACACAGTAGAAAGTATTGTAAAATTTACTGGTGAAGATGATATTGTAGATTTTGCCCGTAGGTTTATACGTGTAAATGGGGTAGAAGTTTTTAACTTTGGTAAGCATAAAGGCAAGCCTGTAACACAAGTACTAAAAGAAGAACCACAATATTACGATTGGATGATGAAAGGCGACTTTGCCATTAATACAAAGCAAAAGTTTACAGAAATTTTAAATAGAACTTTGTTAAAAAAGTGATAATTGTGCAATAAAGCACCTGTCATTTGCCAAAAATAGATTGTAGTTATACTTTTTTCTCTACTTTAGTAATAAATCAGCTTTTTAGTGTTGGAAAAATTAGTTATAATACCTACATATAATGAGAAGGAAAATGTTGCAAACATCCTTCATGCTGTATTTAACTTACAGCAAAATTTTCACGTACTTATTATAGATGATGGCTCGCCAGATGGTACTGGCCAAATTGTAAAAGATGTACAGGCAACTTATCCCAATCAATTATTTATAGAAGAACGTTCTTGTAAATTAGGGCTTGGTACTGCTTATATACATGGCTTTAAATGGGCTATTAAAAATGATTATCAGTATATTTTTGAAATGGATGCCGATTTCTCGCACAACCCCAACGATTTGCAACGCTTATACGAAGCCTGTAAAATTGGTGGTGCCGATGTAGCTGTTGGTAGTAGATATGTAAAAGGCGGCAATGTATTAGATTGGTCGCTAGACCGTCACTTTTATTCTCGTGGCGGTGCTTTATACACTAAAATACTTACTTGGCTACCAATAAAAGACCCAACTGCCGGTTTTATTTGTTACAGGATAAAAGTTTTAGAAGCTATCAATCTTAATGAGATAACCTTTATTGGGTATGCATTTCAAATAGCAATGAAGTTTGTAGCATGGAAACTTGGCTTTATAATTACTGAAGTGCCTATTACTTTTCAAGATAGAAAAACTGGCGTGAGTAAAATGAGCGTAAAAATTTTGAAAGAAGGTATGCTAGGTGTATTACGCTTGCAATGGCAAAGTATGTTTGGTGGTTTTAAGCGCAAAGTAAAAGCACCTACTGAAACTGCTAAAATTATTACAGCTAATTTTAATGGAGACTTTGCCACAGAAAGCAAATAAGAAATGTCTCAATCTTAAATCATCAACTTCACATCTCAAATAATTATTTCTTGCGTTCTACCTTAATAAAACTACACTTTGCCGTATTTCTTTGGGGCTTTACAGGTGTACTTGGTAGATTAATTACACTCAATGCACCATTATTAGTGTGGTATCGCATTCTTATTACTGTAACTACATTGTTTATAATGCTTTGGTACACTGGTAAATTAGAAAAATTACCACCCAAAAAAGTATGGCAGTTATTTGGTGCTGGTGTTATTGTTGCCTTGCACTGGGTATTTTTTTACGGCAGTATTAAGTTTGCCAATGTGTCTATTGCTTTAGTTTGTTTGTCTTCGGCAGGTTTATTTACAGCGGTTATTGAACCTCTTTTAACAAAGAAAAAGTTTAATGTTAGAGAGTTTTTACTCGGTTTTGTAGGTATAGCTGGTATTTATCTCATATTTCACTTCGATCCGCATTATAAATTAGGTATAATAATAGGCATACTTGCTACCATTTTTAGTGTGGTGTTTTCTATTGTTAATAAAAAAGTGGTGGCTACTATTACACCTAAAACCATGATGCTGTACGAATTAAGCGGCGGCTTTTTGGCAATTACAGTTTTGTTACCATTTTATTTGCAAGCATTTCCTACCAATCATCTTGCACCTTCTGCGTCAGATTGGTTTTGGCTAGTGCTGATGAGTTGGTTTTGTACCTTATGGGCTATGGATTTATCGCTACAGGCACTAAAAAAAGTGTCTGCATTTACACAAAATCTAACTTTAAATCTAGAACCAGTGTACGGTATTGTACTAGCATTTGCAGTTTATCACGAAAATAACGAGCTTGGAGCAGGTTTTTATTGGGGTTTTGCACTCATAATTCTCTCTGTAGCCTTGCAAATGATGCGAGTATTGCGTTATAGAAAGGTTTAAAATTATTTTTTTGACAGTTTGTAATAAAAAACTCCGAAAATCTATTGCTATTCAAAACTCATTCCTTACTTTTGCCGTCCGAAAAAAAATGTGTTATGGCAAGAGTATGTCAGGTTACAGGAAAAAAGCCAATGGTTGGTAATAGTGTTTCTCACTCAAACATTAAAACTAAACGTAGGTTTTTACCAAATTTACAAACTAAACGTTTCTTTTATGCTGAAGAAGATCGTTGGATTACTTTAAAAGTATCTAGCGAAGCTATCCGTACCATTAACAAAAATGGTTTAGAAGCTACTGTAAAAGCACTAAGAGCCAAAGGCGAAAAAATCTAATTTTACACACCACAAATTATCTATATAATGGCAAAGAAAGGTAGCAGAGTTCAGGTGATTTTGGAATGTACCGAGCATAAAACAAGTGGTATGCCTGGTACAAGCCGCTACATCAGCGTAAAGAACAAAAAGAATACACCTGAGCGTTTAGAGCTTAAGAAGTACAACTCAATTTTGAAAAAAGTAACTGTTCATAAAGAAATTAAATAAACCATGGCAAAAGTAGCTTCAAAGAATGCGAAAGTTAAGGATTTAAAGGCTGCAGCAGAAGCCAAAAATTACACTAAAGTAATTAAAGCTGTGCGTAGCCCTAAGTCAGGTGCCTATACTTTTAAAGAGGCAATCATACACAAAGACAAAGTGAAAGATTTTTTAGCTGAAAAATAACTGTGTGTGTTTATAATTTATTGTAAGCTGGCTCATGTATTTGAGTCAGCTTTTTTGTTTTGTACCTGTACTTTTTTTGTAGCCGGCAGTTGTAATGCTATGCTGCTGCTGTTGCGTTGTACACTGCATCTTAAAACATGCTACGCAACTTTGTTTGCCAAGTAGCTATGCTTGTTATTTGTTTGGCAAAACCCCTGTTGTACGTTCGCCCTTATCCTTGGTCATCTATAATGTGCATCTGTGTACTACCGCAGCGTGTTGCCTTTGCGTTGGCACAAGGCGGCTCTTTTGCAAGGTTGGCTTTGGTGCGTTGGCTAAATATTTACTTCAATTATTTTACTTGTGTCAATTCCTAAAATGTCCACCACTTTTACCATCACTTTGTATTTGCCTGTTTTCTTGTATTCGTGGGCAATGCTTGAAAATTCAAGTGTTGGCGTTTTCTTGGTGCGGAAACTTTGCCATTCGTTTTCAAACAAATAGTTGCCACTCCATTTTTCTTCTGTTTCGCCTTTATCGTTTTTTACTTTGATGATTTCCTTTTTGTCTTCGTAATTGAAATCAATTGCCCAATAGTCAATCCAGTCGAACCAATTTTTTGTTAGCACTGTACGGGTGATGATTCCGTTTTTGTCCTTTTCAATTTTGAAAATTTGTCCGTCTTCAATTACAACTTTACTTCCTGCTCTCATTGATTGTTGCAGTTCCTCAATATCGTCTTGGGTGTAATGTGTAACAAAGTCGGTGAGTTCAATTGTAATGGATTTGCCTTTTACTTTTTCTTTGGTGTTTAGGTAAGCTACATCAAAGAATTTCACTTGTCCTTTTTCAACGGCTCGTTTATCAAACACATCTTTTGGAATGTATTTTAATGTAACAGAAACGCCTTTCTCTTTTAGTTCTTGTATAAATTGTGGCGTTAAACCCATTTCAAATTCAAAACCCAACACATCAACATGGGTATAAAGTTTGGTGCGACATTCTTCAAAAATATCCATCAATCTGCTTTGTGTTACAGGCACATCTAAAGGACCAACATGTACAAAACGCCCTGCTTTGCTGCCGTGTAATGTTGCGTGACCGTCTATTCGTTTTGCTTTGTATGCTTCTAAAATTAAATCAACATATAAATCTTCTTTGGCTTTGCGTTTGCCGTTGGTTAGGTCGTCCATAAAAAACTGCCGTTCATATTTACCAAGGTTGAGTAGTTCAAAAGCCCTGAAATCTTTACCGCTTTCTTGTAACTCCCTTTGCACACCAATTAAACGCTTACGTGCTGTGTGAACAGAAAATCTACCTAAATCAGTCGTTATCCATTTACGCCCCAATTTTTCTGCTACTGCTGCTGTTGTGCCACTACCACAAAAGAAGTCGGCGATTAAATCGCCTTCGTTGCTGCTTGCTTTGATGATGCGTTCTAGAAGTTTTGTTACCTTTTGTGTTGGATAATTTACGTCTTCACTGTGAACCTTCCCTAAATCTGGAATATCCGTCCACCAATCTTCAATGATTTTTCCTTTTTCATCTAATGCGTCTAAAAACGCATCATCTTTTCTACCTGTTAATGCTGTTTTTCCTCCAGTTTTTGTGCTTTTTACAAACGGAACTCTTATTTCATCTGGATTGAAAATTCGTTTATCTCCTTTCCCAAATAATAAAATATGGTCGTGTTTTCTTGGAAAATTTCTTTTCTGATTTGTTGGTCCAGTATAGCAATATGCAATGTGATTTATAAAATTTTCACTTCCAAATATGTCGTTCAATAAAAGTCTCAATTGACTAACAACCCTCCAGTCACAATGCACATAAATACTTCCATCCTCAGCCAATAAATTGTACATCAGTTTCAATCTTTCATACATCATACTTAGGTAAGATGATATGCCTTTACCCCAAGTATCACGGTAGGCAATTTCTTCAATAATGCTTTGCTTTTTTTCGGCAGTTTCGCCGCCAATTTCAATATTAAAACCAAAGTCTGCACCCACAGCAAAAGGTGGGTCAATGTAAATAAGTTTTAAGCCGCCTTCCTTTTCTATTTCTGCTCTCATTGGCCCATTCGCTAAGGATGAAAGAATCAATTTGTTATCGCCCCAAATCAATTTGTTTGTCCAGCCTTTTAGTTGTCTGCCTCTAAAATCGGTTTCAAACATACTCGCTTGCACCTTGTCTTTTTCTTTTCTTGGTTCGTCAATATGTTCTATGCTATGAAAAGGCAAAGCAATATTGGTGGTGTCTTCTTTACGGCCATTCCAAAACAAAAACACATCTTCTTCGTCTGCAAACAGTTTATAGATGTATTCTTTGGGCAGTTTTTCGCCAGCTTTTATTAGTTCAATTATTCTGTTTTTATCGTTTTCGTTCAGGTTCATTTTTATTTTCTTTAGACTTTTTTATACGCCTTTATAGACTTTTTGGTATTTATTTCACTGGTTTTGATCTATATTAATTGTTTGATTTTCAGCACCTTGCGTTATATCAACCATTTTCTCTCAACATTTTATGTAAAAACGGGCATTTATTTCATAGGTTTTGGCGTATAAAATATTTGGTTCCTTTTAATACACCTTCGCTATCTAAAACACCCTTCAGACACATCGCTTTTAAGACTTTTTGAATTATATTTTTAGAAATTTCGTTCCCAATTCTAATATGAATATCTCTTATTGGAGTTGGTTCATAAATTTTCACATCCTGATAAATCAATTCCTCCAACCTATGATTTTCAATTCGCTTTAAGTTGGTTTTTCCTTTAAAGTTGGCTTTCTTTAAAAACTCGGGATTTACCAAATACTCCGTTCCCTTTGTTTTTCCTTTTTTTATTATTAATTCTAATTCAGTTAATCTACCCAACCAATTGGCTACCACATTAGGCGTATCTGGTAAATTTAGTTCTTTAGAAAATTGTATTGCAGAAATGGAATTGTGTTGTGCAATTAAACCCAGTGAAATTAATTCTTTTGAATTCAAAGCAAATTCTGCATTGGCACTATTGATTAATGAAACAATTTCGGTTTTAGAGATTCGTTTGTTAATTGTAAACTTTACAAAATCATCACCTTGAAAAGGGATAGGGATGTGTTTTGCATTAGATAATAAAACTTGGTATATTTTGTCGATACCTGATCCTTCTTTATCCATTAAATGTAAATCATAAAACACTTGGGCTAAATAGGGATTGCGTCTAACGTTTTTATGAAGTACGTTGGCAGCTGTTACTCCAATAGGAAAAAGTCCGGGATTCACAACTTCTAAACGGTCGGCAAATAAATTAATAAAAATGTCTCCTCTCGTAGTATATGGCCGATGCACCAAGGCATTAGCCATTAATTCACGTATCACTTCCTCCTCGTAATTAGGAACAAATTTTCTAAACATACCATCGGCTACATCAATACCTTCTTTCCAGTCGGGAATTTGAGTCCAAATAGCTTCAATCAATTCTTTTGGATTTAGAGAATGGTCTTCCCACATTATCTTATTGACTTTTTGCTCTTTTTCATCAAATTTTAAAAAATGAATAGTTGGAGCATAAAGTAATTTAGCCCTGTCATTTCTTTTACCAAGCCAAAGCACGCCTAAGTTTGTCGCAAAACCTTCTTCTGCAAAAAAATAATGGTCTAATAATTCATCATCGCTTTTTTGCTTTACGTTGGAAGATGTTCTGGTAGAATCTTTTATGTCTTGTTTGAATTTTAAAAATTTAGCTGAATCTATTTCTGAAATAGGAATTCTTGTTTTTCTAGTTTCCCAAATAAATGAGGGTTTATCGGTAAACAAGCGACTAAGTTCATCAGGTAAAAGTGGAACGCAAGTGTCATCACTTCTGTAATAATATTTTCCATCTGTTGTAGAAGCAATAGTTGATGCACTAAATAAAACGTCTAATTCAATATACTCACCACCATTTTCTGCTTTTTTAATATTGGCATTTACACCAACATTGACAGAGTTTTCAGCAATTTTCTTTTTTATTTTGAAGGGTAAATCTGATTCTATTTTTTGGTTTAATGGCGGTAAACTATCGCCATCAGCAATTCCAATAAGAATGATTCCTCCTCGGCTATTTGCAAAGCAAACACAGTCTTTTGAAAGTTCTTTCCAATCCGCTGTTTTTCCCATAACTGTATCTAACCTCTTTCTTTCTATGTATTGATTTTCTCTCATTTCACTTCAAATACTTTACAAACATCTACAAAAGATTTTAAATCATTTTTTACTTCTTCCCATTTTTTTTGTTTTATATACACTGCTGTATAAGTGTATTCGTTTTGTGCTGTGTTGATGTCCTTACACCAGGTAGCAAGGCGTTGTATTTTGCGTATGTCGTTTAAATCTTCACGCCCTTTGGTTTCTACAATATAAAATGAAGTTGGGGAGGTTTTTATAAAAAAGTCGGGAAAAAACGAATTGATATTTCCATTTTCTTCTTGGTATTCAATGCTAAAATTTACACCATTTTCGCCAAACGTGTTTTTAGCAAACGAAACAACATCATTAAACCTGCTTTCGCAGAAGGCCGAAAATTCCAATTCAAAAGGGTTGTCGCCAATAATTTTATTGAAAACCGATTTCTTTGGCACAAGGAAAGGCTGGTTTTCTACAACCTTAGGTTTTGTTAGTTTCAGCGAAATAAAGTTTTTTACTTCCGCTGTTCCTTTATCGGTAATGGTTAATTCGTCGATGGCTTTTTTGAATGTTGTTTTCAGAATTTCTTTTGGATGAATTTCCGAAAGATTTCTCATTGTTTGTGGGTCGCTCAGTTCTGCTTCTTTGGTGAAGAGTTGGTATTTGATAAAGCTTTCAACTTTTGGATATAAAATATTAAAGCCACTAACTAAACGGCTGTCTTTCAAAATAGCAGAAGTAAAAAATCCAATTACATTGCGGTAATCGGTTGTTGTGTTTTTAAAAACTGTTTTGTGCGAAAAATCTCCGTCAATGTCATTGAAAACAATTTCCTTCAATTCATCGCTGTTGAATTTTTTTTGACTTACTTTTTCGTTTTCGAATTTGCCAATATCAATCAATTCAAGGTTTTTAAATTCCCTATAAATTCTTGGGCTCATTTGCGGAATCGGAATATCCAAGGCATCTAAATCTTTGTTAGGATTTTCTTTGTCCACCTCAACAATTACAAGCGATTTGCCTTTTGAACCATTGCCCATTGGGCTGTATTGAAACTCTACACCTTCAGTTTTCAGGCTCTCTACAAATTCTAAAAACGCTGGAGTACCAACCACCACTAATTTTTCGGGCTTATCCAACGAAAACATTTTTCGCAAACCTCTTCCAATAGTTTGTTCGGGAAGGATTTTAGAGTCAGTACCAAAGGGGCGAAGCCCAACAATGGTGGTTACATTCCGCACATCCCAACCTTCACGAAGCATTAAAACCGATACCACCGCTTTATATGGCGAATGGTCTTTGTCTATTTCGTCTGCTGCTTTTCTAAGTGCTTCTAATGCTTCTTTATCTTTCTTGCTTGATGTTGTTTCTTTTATTTCACCCGAATTGTTGGTATGAATGGTTAACACCGAATTTTTCATGGAAGGATAATTGCTTTCCAAAAATGCAGCCGCTTGGTCTGCTTCTTTGGTGCTCATTGTCATTATAAATAAAATTGGTGTTTTATCGTTTTTCAGGTTTTCATACTGCTGTTCCCATTCCAAATAGCCCAAATGAATATAATCTCGGTAGCGTTCTACAAAGTCGGAAGAATCTTTTTCTTGAATTTTTTGTCTTGATGCTTCGTCAGGCAATACTGGCGACTTTACAACATTTTGCTTGATAGCTTCCACCAAAGGATAATCGCAAATGGTCTGAACGAAAATTCTACCATCAGTATGTTTAGGAGTTGCTGAAAAATCGGCTTGCAAACTAATCCCGTTTCCGTTTTTTAATTTCAGTTTGTTGCTTATGTCTTCAATATTTTGAAACCATCTTAATGAACTGTCGTGAATATGATGTGCTTCATCATTTAATACAACTAAATCTTTTATTTTATCGCTTCTTAATATTTTCCCTAAATCCAAACCTTTTGAAGTATCAGCATCAGGCTTTGGTTTTACACCAAGAAAAGTTGTTTCAAAATTTTGTTCTGGCTCTTCATTAAAACCTACTCTGTGGGTATTTGAAAGGAAAATGTTTCCCGATTCTGTTATTGGTTTTAAGTCGTCTTGAATGTGAAGCGTTAATTGAAAATCGTTTTTCCAGTCTTTATCGTAATAGCCATTGTCGGGAAAAAACGGTTCATCAAAAAACATTTTAAGTCCGTCAAAGTCCTTGCGTAAACGGTTTAATACAATAATGTTGGGAGCAATTATTAAAAAGTCTTTTGATAGCGTGCTGTCTGCCTCGTAGAGTTTATGAAAGTAAGCCCAAACCAAGGTTAAGCCCATTACTTTTGTTTTGCCAGTACCAGTGGCCATTTTTATTATATAACGCGTCCAGTTTTCGTCAAACATACCGGTCTTGACCCGCTCGGACGAGTCAAACCGCATTAACGCGTATTTGTCCTTTGCTTTGGCTATTTCGTATAAGTAAATGATGGATTCAATGGCTTCACGTTGCGAAAAGAAGAACCTAAATTTTGTCTGCCCGATAAGATGTTCTTGATTAAACCAAAAGTTCAATAAAGATTTTGAAGTTTCGGAAGCACCCTTATAGTCTTCGTCTCTCCACTTGGCAACTGCAAGTCTGATTTTAAAAACCAAAGGTGGCAACAACTTATCATAAGCATTTTGCAAAGCATCCATTTGGCTTTGTGACGGAGCCCATCTTTCGTTGGGTGATAATATTTTAAATGGGTCTGAAAAATTCATTA
The DNA here is from genome assembly GCA_030053925.1 of Flavobacterium sp. GTDB lineage: Bacteria > Bacteroidota > Bacteroidia > Chitinophagales > Chitinophagaceae > Parasediminibacterium. Next base: position 10,124 of record JASGCX010000024.1, on the reverse strand, counting down.
AGTTATTAATCTATTTAGTTGCAAAATAAGCAATTGTCAGCTTAATGTTGTTGTTTGCTAACTATCTAACTAAAGCCGATTAGAAATGTGTCACTTGGGCGGTGGGTGGGCTTGGGGCGTTGGCATTTTTAGCTCATTGCAAGGTTGGCTTTGTGTGGCTTGCGATGTGCTAAAAATAGCGTGGGGTAGGCAAAGTCTTGTTACTTTAAATTTAAGTACGATGCTGTTTAGGGTAACGTACAACTTCTTGCTTTTCGTTTTTCCATTATTCTATATCGCCTTTCATAAAGCGGTTAGCTTTCATCCATGCATATACATTAATAAGCCAGTTTGTTGGTTCTGCTTTGTTATTAAGCCCAAAACCATGACTTCCTTTTTGCAAAATATGCATTTCACTTGGTACTTTATTTTTTTGCAAAGCCATAAAAAACAAAATACTATTCTCAACCTTTACAGTTTTATCGTCGGTAGCGTGTACCAAAAAAGTAGGCGGTGTTTGTGCGGTTACTTGTAATTCATTGCTATACAATATTTTTTTCTCTTCACTTGGGTTTTTACCAAGCATATTATCTCTAGAGCCAATGTGGGCAAGGCTATCACTAAAACTTATTACTGGGTAGCCAAGTATTAAAAAGTTGGGCTTTACAGATGTGTTGGTGCTATTTTCTATTGTTACAGTATTAAAGTGCGTACCGGCGGTACTAGCCAAGTGGCCACCTGCCGAAAACCCCATTAAGCCAATATTATTAGGGTTAATATTGTATTCAACGGCACTTTCTCGTACTAATTTAATAGCTTGTTGTGCATCCATCAATGCAACAAACTCTTTGTTTTCGCAACACTCAGCATCTACAGGTACACGATTTTTTAGTACAAAAGCAGTTATACCTCTTGCATTATACGCTTTAGCTACTTGGTAGCCTTCATGATCAATGGCTAAATATCTGTAACCGCCACCAGGACAAATAATCACACAGGTTTTTGCACTATCTTTTTTTTCTGGAATAAATGCATACATGCAAGGTGTTGTAATGCTTCCAACTCTGCCTGCCACAGTATTATCTTCTACCTTATTACAAGGCTTAGCATTTGGTATGGCATCCTTGTACAAAGGAATTATCGTTTGTGCATGTATGGTATTGGCGGCAATTAAAAGCAACAATAGTTGCATTGTTTTTTGTAAAGTCATATTGGCAAATTATAATTGAGTGGTAAAGTAATTACTTTCATCTCATAAACTTAGCAACCTCATTTATAAACTACTATTTTCGCCAAAATTTTAATTTTTGCAACCAACAGTAGCCATCGTTATTCTCAATTATAATGGTCAGCAATATTTGCAGCAGTTTTTGCCAGCGGTATTGGCTTCGTGTTATGCCAATAAACGAGTAATTGTTGCAGACAATGCTTCTACAGATAATTCATTGCAAATTTTACATGATCAGTTTTCTACTGTAGAAGTTTTAGTAAATACGCAAAACGATGGGTTTGCGGGTGGTTATAATTGGGCATTACAGCAAGTGAAAAGCGATTACTACGTACTACTAAATTCAGATGTAGAAGTAACGTCAAATTGGATTGAACCCATTATCTCATTAATGGAAAACGATAGGCAAATAGCGGCTTGCCAGCCTAAATTATTAGCTTACAATAACAAACATTCTTTTGAATATGCAGGTGCAAGTGGTGGATGGATTGACGCATTTGGTTATCCTTTATCTCGTGGAAGAATTTTTGATGTACTAGAAGAAGATAATGGTCAGTACGATACAACAGAATCGATTTTTTGGGCTAGCGGTGCTGCTATGTTTGTACGTAGCCATGTATATCATGAGCTTGGTGGCTTAGATGCTTGCTTTTTTGCCCACCAAGAAGAAATAGATTTATGCTGGCGCATGCAATTGGCAGGATACAGCATTATGGTTTGTCCAGAGTCGGTAGTGTACCATGTAGGTGCGGGTACATTGCCTCGTGGTGGGCGCAAGGTGTTTTTAAATTTTAGAAATAACCTTTTAATGCTTGCAAAAAATTTACCACTGCGTGAAAAACTATACAAAGTGCCATTTAGATTTTTGTTAGATGCAGTATCTGCTTTGAAAGGATTATTACATGGCGATAGCAATTTTTTTATTGCTATTGTAAAAGCACATTTTGCCGTGTGTTACTTACTGTTAAAGGGTTACACTAAACATCAACTACCCAAAAAATCGCTGTGTAGCTTGCAAGGTGTTTATAAAGGAAGTGTTGTTTGGCAGCATTTTGTAAAACAGAAAACAAAGTTTACAGAAATAGTTGGCTAGAAGCTTTTATAATTTGTTGCTGACCCCTATTTTTGCAACGCAATACAACAACTATGGCATACGAAGTTAGCGACAACAGCAACAAAGACTTTACCAAAAATTGGGTAAACTCGTCTCGTTTCTTATTTTACCTGCAAGTATTTTGCTTATTAGCATTTGTACTTGGTGGTTGTTATAAATTATACAATTACGGGTATAAAGGTACACCTGATGTAGAAGTACAAAAGAGCAGCCAGTATAAGCCAGAGTACAAGTAAAAAACTCTGAAAAAAACTAAAAAATATTTTGTTGTTAATTTTTCTTCCCTATTTTTGCAATCCGAAAAAAGAGAAAAGTTCTTAAAACAAAATGCGAAAGTAGCTCATTTGGTAGAGCACGACCTTGCCAAGGTCGGGGTGGCCAGTTCGAGCCTGGTCTTTCGCTCTGATAAAAATTCCATCTTAGGATGGAATTTTTTTTGGCAGCCTTGGTGGTGGAACTGGTAGACACGCAGGACTTAAAATCCTGTCTTCAGCAACGGAGGTGCGGGTTCGATTCCCGCCTGAGGCACATAACACGAACTGGTATAGTTCAAACATAACTAAAGCACTTACAACTTGTAGGTGCTTTTTTAGTGTGGTAAACCCATCTTAGCAAAATAAAACTTTAAAGTTTCGCTAATTTTTTTTATAAATCGTAATTAGTTGATAATTAGCACTATGTTTCGCCAATAAATACTATTGGCATAGTATCTGTATAGTTACTAGCACCTACTTACCAATGTACTTAAAACAAATTTTTATTTTACTTTTCTGCTTTTTATTGTGCCAAAACTTGGTAAAGGCTAGTGGTATTGGCACATTAGAAACGAGTATTCGTTTTACTGCAACTTTAATAGATACACTAATAGTTACCAACGATACTAGCATCTGTAACGGTCAATCTCTATCTATACAAGCTTTACCTGCATTTAGCTATACATGGTCGCCCAAAATAGGGTTAAGCGATAGTACAATTAGTAACCCTATTGCCACACCTACATCTACCACAAAATATTTACTGCAAACCGAAACTATAGGTAACAATTTGGTGGTTAATGGCAATTTTTCAGCCGGTAATACTGGCTTTACTTCGCAATACCAATATTTAAACTCTGGAATACCCGAAGGTGTATATTATGTGGGTACTAATTCATATCCTTGGCATCCATTTTTAAATAGCAATGTAGACCATACAACGGGTACAGGTAATATGCTTTTGGTAAATGGCGATACCGTTTTTAACATCATTGTATGGAAACAAGATATTTCTGCAACAAAAAATACCAACTACATCTTTTCAGTATGGCTACAATCTATTTATTCAGGTAATCCCGCTGAGCTTCAATTTTCAATTAATGGTAGTCAAATTGGTAGTGTTTTTAAGGCTAGTACCACAGAAGGGCAATGGCAGCAGTTTTATACTATCTGGCAATCTGGTAATGCAACCAATGCTTCTATTTCTGTAATAAATAAAGACACTATAAGAACAGGCAATGATTTTGCATTGGATGATATTGTATTTGCCCCCTTATTAGTTGAGAGAGATTCAATAACAATTACAGTGATTAATAAGCCGGTGCTTGTACTTAATGCAGATACGGCTATCTGTACAGGCAACAAGCTAAAATTACAAGCTAGTGGGGCTAATAGTTATGTATGGCAGGCCAATAGTTATCTATCTTCTACTACTATTGCTAACCCTATTGCATTGCCTCTTAAAGACACGAGTTTTATAGTTACAGGCTACAATTTACCCAATTGCTTTAGCAGCGATACGGTGGCTGTTGGTTTATTACCAAATCCTGTATTTAGCATTACAGGTAATAGCGTTTTTTGTAAAGGCGATAGTACCATTTTGCAAGTAGTTGGGACCACAGGTACTTACAATTGGCTGCCAAGCGCTAGCCTAAGTAATGCAACTATTAGCAATCCAATTGCGAAGCCACTAGTTAGCACGCAATACAATGTAACTGTAACTAATGCCAATAAGTGTAGCACTACAGGTTCTGTAGTTGTGGTGGTTAATCAGCCGCCAAGTTTGAGGCTTAGTAAAGACAACGATATTAATTGTGTAAAAGGTATAACCACATTGCACGTAAGCGGTGGTGCTAAGTATATTTGGTATCCTACACAAACGCTGCAATATGCCGCCACTGCAAATCCTATTGCCACGCCGTTGGCTACCACTATGTACCATGTAAAAAGCTACAGTGCGCAAGGTTGCTATGCCGAAGATTCGATACTTGTAACGGTATCTAAAGCCGCATCAGATATTGGCTACCAAATGCCCTCTGCATTTACACCAAATGGCGATGGTATTAACGATTGCTTTGGGACGAAAAAATGGGGTAATGTAGCGCATTTGCAACTTGATATTTATAACCGCTTTGGTGAACGTATTTTTAGTGGTAATGATGGCAATGCTTGCTGGGATGGCTCGTACAAAGGCATTGCACAGCCACTAGGTACCTATGTATATCAAGTGATTGCCACAACTAACTGTGGTGAGGTTTACAGAAAAGGTACCGTGGTAATTATTCGATAAAGCCTTAGGGTACATAAACAATTTTCCATTTTTTGCTTTATTTTTAAAAGGTTGCCAACCATTGGCTCGCAGCAGAAAAAAAATTATACACCTAGCCTTAGTTACTTACAATTTGGTACTTGCTATTTGCTTGTTTCATTAGGTTTATATTGTGCAAATACTTTTGAATTTAATTCTAAAGTTTACGAAATCATTTTTACATTCATTTTTCTAAACAAAAATATGGCGCAATATCTTTTTATACTAGCAGCTTTAGTGGTAGGCATTGTGATGGGTTGGTTAATAAAAACAGTAACTATTGGTTCTAAAATTGCTATACAGGCCAACGCCAATGAACAACTACAAGCAAGACTGCAAGAACAGCAACAACTAACTGCCACACAGGCCACACAAATAGTGGCACTGCAAACCGATGCTACTACTTTTAAAACCTTGTACGATACCAATAAGCAAGAACTGAATGTAATAAAACTTGAAAAAATTCAGATGAATAACGACTTGCTAAGACTGAGAGCCGCACAAGCGCAAGATGCAGCAACATTGCTTGCCGAACAAGAGAAGCTACAAGTACTTAGGCAAGATTATGAAGTAATGAAAACAACACAACTTGCCCAATTTGAAACCCTTGCCAATGCTATTATGGAAAAGAAAACACAACAGTTTTCGGCCCAAAATGGTGAGCAAATGAAGCATATACTTGAGCCGCTTAAAACACAGTTGGTAGATTTTAAACAAAAGGTAGAACAGACGTATGATGCAGAAAGTAAAGAACGTTTTGCACTTGGCAAACACATAGAACGTTTGATGGAAACGAGCCGTCAAGTAAGCCAAGAAGCCAATAATTTAACCACCGCTTTAAAAGGCAATGTAAAGCAACAAGGCAACTGGGGCGAAATGATTTTAGAGAGCATTTTAGAACACAGTGGGCTGGCTAAAAACAGAGAATATTTTACACAAGATTTTATAAAAGATACCGCAGGTAATATTGTTAAAGACGAGCAAGGACGTGGCTTACAGCCTGATGTAACTATTTATTATCCCGATCAGCGAAAGATAATTGTAGATAGTAAAGTATCGTTGGTAGCATGGGAAGCCTATATTGCCGCTAGTGATGTAGCTAGCCAGCAGCAGCATTTAATAAACCATATAAAATCTGTAAGGCAACATATAGATGGGCTTGCAAAAAAAGACTATCCACGCTATGCCAAAGCCCTTGATTATGTGTTGTTATTTATACCAATAGAGCCTGCATTTTTAGAAGCCGTAAAGCATGATAATGGCCTGTGGAAATATGCTTACGACAAGAAAATTATGCTAGTAAGCCCTACCAATTTATTGGCTGTACTTAAAATAATTGCAGACCTATGGAAAGTTGAATTACAGAATAGAAACGCCATTGATATTGCCGACAAAGCAGGCTTGCTATACAACAAGTTTGTAAGCTTTGTAGAAAACTTAGAAGATGTAGGCAAAAAAATAATGGCTGCACAACAGAGCTACGACGATGCCTTTAAGCAGTTGAGTACAGGCCGTGGCAACTTGGTAGGCAAGGTAGAAGAACTAAAGAAAATGGGTGCTAATGCCCAAAAAGCCCTGCCAGATAGATTGCTAATGGAATTAAAAATAGACGAAGAATAAAATAACCTAAGCAATACAATAAATGTTGCACCTTTTTGCTTAACGCAAAATGTAAAAAATTATTTGCGGTTAATATTTTGGTTTTCTAGGTAATAATTCTACGCCTTTGAAGCTAAAACTTTCTTGGTTTTAAACATAACGTATTGTACAAAGTGCCCCATTGGTTGTTGTTGTTATTATTGGGCTTTCCTGTTTTTGTTAGTAAAGCATCTTGGTCGCTTTCATCATATTTCCAAAGCCATGCACAGACCGACATGCCTCTTGAATAAATTGAATCTAAAAAACTAGCAGGTTGCATTAATATGCCAGCATTCATGGGGGCTGTTTCGCCAAAAATGACTGGTAAATTTTGCTGCTGTAGTTGCTGAAGTCTGTTACCAATAGTAGTATTTGACGTTAATAACCATTTTTCATAGGCATGAATATCAAATAGAATATCGGCGTAATTAGACTTTAAAATTTGGCCATTAGTAAATAACACAGTTTCGTCTTGCCCTTGTTCTGCACATGGCACCACTACTATATTATTATTGCCCGTATTTCTAATAATGCTTACTAATTCGTTCATGTGAGTAAGCCAGTTTGCATCTGTATAACCATCGGTTCTATCGTATCTATAAGGCTCATTCCAAACCTCTATCCATACATCGGGTTGGTTTTTAAAGTTCAATGCCCATTGAGCCAATATCTGTTTATAGGCTGCCCACCAGGTTGTATTAGAAGGCCATTTACCAGTAAAATGGGTACTAGCATTAATATCCCATTTAAAAGGGCAAAGTATAGTAACTTGATGATTCAATCTATTGCTATCAACAATAGTTTGTAGTGGATATAAGTAGGTGTTCGATGCATCTTGTATTACAGCACCACTAATGGGTGTTTCTTTTACATTACCTATAAATTCTCTTACAATATCTATTTGCCAGTTGCGCATATCGCTACTGCCTGCTGCAAATACATGCAATGCGTTGCTGCCAATTAGCTGTACAGGCTTATCTTGATAGAAGATGTTTTTACCAACAATGTGGTAACTGTTGCCATTAATAACATTACTATTATCGCTACCTTTTTTACAAGCCACTAACATTAGCATAAATATAAAGCAGCTCAAAACTTTCATAAGGGTAGGGCATTTAGCTAGCAGTTGCCAAATGTAACGCTGTTAGCAATAGCAACTTATTTGATACCGGCAACTAACCTCAAAAGATATGTTACAACGTACTCACCATATCTAATTCCTCTTCTTCTACCATGGCCTTGGTGGCATTATTGGTTATATGCTTGCTACCAAAAGTGTACAACAATGCAGCCAACAACGAGCAGAAAGCCATAATGCCTATCATAGGTAGCGATGTACCATTTTGAAATACACTTACTAAGGCAGACATTAATGCGCCAATACTCATTTGTAAAAAGCCCATTAATGCCGATGCACTGCCTGCATTGTGCCCAAAGGGTGCCATAGATAAAGCAGATGCATTTGGAAAGATGCAACCTTGGCAACATAAAAAAGCAAATATCAATGCAATTGTTAAGTATAGTTCTTGCACGTTGAGTACAAATAAAACAACCAATATAATACCGATGGTGCTTTGTATGTAAATACCCCATCGCATTACTTGCTCTGATGTATATTTTTTAAGCAGCAAACTATTAAATTGGCTTGCCCCAATTAACCCCGCAGCAATGATGGCAAATATCCACCCGTAATGCTTTTCGCTTACTTTAAACAATACCATAAATACATACGGCGAGCCACTGATATAAGCATATAAAGCTGCCGCAGTAAGCGAACCTGTAAACGTGTAAACGATAAATTGAGGATGCTTAATAATGGTAGAAAAACTGTTAAAAATAGCAGCCGGTTTTAGCGAAAAATTGGTATCGGGTTGCTTGCTTTCTGGTAGTAAAAAATACACGCCAGCCAATATGATACTGATAATAATAATCAATACACCAAAAATATAACGCCAGCCTAAGTAGGCCGTTAAATAGCCACCCAATGTAGGTGCTATAATAGGCGATACAGCAATAACCAACATTAGCGTTGAGAATACTTTGGCATTGTCTTTCACGTCAAATAAATCTCGTACCATAGCACGAGAAGCCACCATACCTACGCAGCCACCCAATGCCTGAAACAATCTGTAAACAATTAACCCATTTACCGATGAGGTAGTGGCGCAAGCAAACGATGCAATGGCGTAAATAGTTAAGCCTACGTACAAAGGTTTTTTTCTACCAAAGCGCTCTAGCAATGGCCCATAAATTAACTGCCCTGCCGAAATGCCTATAAAAAAAGAGGACAGCGACAGCATTACCAACGATACCGATGTGTGCAAGGTTTGGGCAATATTTGGAAAAGCAGGCAAGTACATATCTATAGAAAAAGGCCCAATAGCCGCTAAAAGGCCAAGAATTAATATCAGGTGTAACTTGCTTTGTCCGCTTTGTTTGGTAGTCATACGTCTATTTGTCTATTGCTAAAACCAATTTGGTGCTGCAAAGGAACAATAATAAAGCTAGCGTAGGTTGAATGTTAGGGAAAATGTTTGGCAAGCGGTGGTGGGTGATGGTTCATGGTTCATGGGTCATGGGTGATTATTAATTATTAATTACTAATTACTAATAGTGTGCTTTAATGAAACTCAAAGAAAGACAATAATTAATACTACTATTGATTGACAAACAAAAAAGTAGAACGTATTTTTACTTTGGTTAAAATACTAACTTTTACTTAATATTTATGAGTATTGAACAAGCTGATAAGGTTGATGCAATAAGTACTTTGAATGACGAAAAAGTTATACTTACAATTTCAGATCATTTAGAATGGGATGAAAATGAACAGCATTTGCAGTTCTTACAAGATAAAATAAATGCCTACTTAGAATTTATCGAAAGCGGTCAGATATATGAACATTACCCAAAGGCCAATACGGCTAAAGTGATAATTATTGTGAAATTAAAATTTAGCCCAAATATGATGGCACTGAATTTTTTAAATCGTTGCAAAACTATTCTTTTGAATGTAGGGATAGGATTTGAATGGGAATTTTTCAAGCTAAAAAATTCTAAAAATCTATTTCAAATCATCACCACCAAAACCTAGCGGCAGTAGTAATGAGGCTTTTGCTATAATAAATACTTTGCCTTCTAAACCACTTAATATTAAGCGCATGGGTTGTTTTACACGGGTTTCAAATTCGGCTAACGATTGTCTGCAAATACCGCATGGTGAAGCAGGTTTATTGCTGCTGCCATTTTTATTATCGTAAGTAATAGCCATGGTATCTATGGGCATATTTGGGTACAAAGTAGCCGCAACAGAAAGCAAGGTTCTTTCAGAACAAATACCTACAGGATAACTTGCATTTTCTTGATTGGTACCATGCACCACTTTGCCATTAGCAAGCATTGCAGCAGCCCCCACATGAAATTGTGAGTAAGGTGCATACGCATCTTTTGTTACGTCTTTTGCTTGCTGTAGCAAACCCGCATCCGCTGGCGTTAAATCATTAATTGAGTCGTAAACTTCGTATTCAAAACTAGATGTCATAAACCTAATGTGCTAATGTGATGATGTGCTAATGTGATGATGTGCTAATGTGATGATGTGCT
>JASGCX010000111.1:322-9631 GCA_030053925.1 Flavobacterium sp. | reverse complement strand
CAAAGGCATTGATGAAAACGGCAACATAAGAACCGAACAAACCCACGGATTAAAAGACAGTTTATTGGGGAGAATACCGAAAGAGTGGGAATATTGTAAAATGGGAATTTTTATAGAAGCTAATCTTTATGGTTCAAGATTTAGTGCTAATGATTATTCAGAAAATGAAAATGTAAAAACAATTAGGGGTACAGATTTTTCAAAGAGTGGTGAAATATTATACAATCAAGCACCTATTGCAAAATCGCCTCAAATAATGATTAAAAATAATAGACTTTTCAATGGGGGATATTGTAATTGTTACAACAGCAGACTGTGGTTTAACAGCAGTATTTGAACAACCTGATAATGACTTGCCTTTTATACCAAGTGCATATTCAGTAAAATTTCGGTTTAATAAAATAGCCTAACCTTATTACCTAAAACTTTTTAAGACGACAACTTTTGCTGCATCGCAAGTTTACAAATTTGTAAGGCAGGGTACTTTAGGTAATTTACCAGGTTCTGATATTTTGAATTTTGATTTTGTATTACCCAATGAAGAAGAACAACATAGAATAGTAAATACTATCCAAAAGCAAGAAGACTTTATTGTTTGCGAAAAGAATAAACTCTCCAAACTCCAATCCCTAAAAACAGGTTTAATGCAAGATTTATTAAGTGGAAATGTGAGGGTTAATAATTTAAAAACGAAAGAAACGCTATGAGTAAAAAAAACAGCCAACCAAACCGAACAGGTTTTACTAACCGAATTGTCGCTGTTTATTGAACAAAGCCAGCAACAAGTGGTGGCACAAGCCAATAGCACGCTTACATTATTGTTTTGGCAATTAGGCAAGCGTATAAATGAAGATATACTGCAAAACAAACGTGCCGATTACGGCAAGCAAATTGTGTCAACACTGTCTACACAATTAAAAAACAAGTACGGTAGAAATTTTGAATTAGGCAACTTGCGTAGAATGATGCAGTTCGCAGAGCAATTTCCCGATTTTCAAATTGTCGTTCCACTGGCACGATAATTGAGTTGGTCCCATTTTACCATACTTATTCCTATTAAAAACCAACAAGCTAAATTGTTTTATGCGAATTTAGCAGTAGAAAGGGTATTAGGTAAAAGAGAACTACGCAAACAAATAAGCACCAAAACTTTTGAACGCAGCAGCGTAGCCAATTTACAAAATACAAGTAATCACCCAGCCATACACAATACCTTTTAAGACCCTTACTTTTTAGATTTTTTAGGGTTGCAAAACACCTATTTAGAAAAAGATTTAGAAGCTGCCATTTTACGAGACTTAGAAGCTTTTATACTGGAATTAGGCAAAGGCTTTGCTTTTGTAGAACGCCAAAAACGAATGATAATTGATGGTGAAGATTTTTATTTAGACCTGCTTTTTTATCACCGAAATTTAAAACGCTTAGTAGCTATAGAACTGAAGTTGGGCAAGTTTGAAGCCCAGCACAAAGGGCAAATGGAACTCTACCTAAAATGGCTAAATAATTACGAAAAAGCCGAAGGCGAAAACGCACCTATTGGCTTAATACTGTGTGCCGAAAGTAGCCGTGAGCAAATAGAATTGTTAGAAATGCACAAAGACGGCATAATGGTAGCCGAATACTGGACAGAACTTCCTCCTAAAAAACAATTGGAACAAAAAATACACAGCATTTTAATTGAAGCCAGAGAAAAAATAGAACGAAATAAAGTATTAGGTTAGTTTAATTAACACGTACAAAATGTCAAGTTAAAATAATAAGCGAAAAAATAGGAATCAAAGTAAATCAATCAAGCATAAAAATCAGTGGTCTAATGATATTAAGAAACGATAATAAATACAGTGGCAATATGGGTTTATCTCTTAAACTTGATGAATACGGCCACGTAGAAAAACCTTTTATTGAGCAACTAAAGGGTTTTTAGGTTGGAACAGTGGTAAAAACCAAGTGTTGGAGCTTCAAATGCAACAAACACCCGAACAGAGTTATCGTACATCAGTATTGCAGCCTAAACTTCGTCAAGCATTAATTACCATCAATCCATTTTTAACCGATGGGCAGATAGATGAAGTAGTGCGAAAAATAACCACCTTTCTCACCACAAGAAGGTGCCATCACCAAAGAAATTGAATTTGCAAAAGCTATAAATTTTGCCAATCATTATTTAAGCAAAAAAAGTAAGAAGCCACTACGATGCCGATAAAGAAATAGGGTATTTCTCGTTTATTGATGTAGTAGGTATTCTTAGCTACCAACCTACAGTAGCCTATGTATTACCCAACGTCTTTCAAAGCGTTGCATTATTATTTGGTAATGTGTAAAAAATACACAAAATTTTGCTTCTACCTTTAAATGAATATTAATTACACAAAAAGTAAATTATAGCCAAATGAAAAATTTTTTTACACTTGCTTTATTAATGGTATTTGGGTTTGCAAAGGCCCAATTATTAACTACTTCACCAAACTTTATTCAAGAAACGTCTTCATCAATTGTAATTACAGCAGATGCTACAAAAGGTAACCAAGGCTTAAAAGATTATACACCTACTACAGATGTATATGTACACATTGGGGCAATCACAAACAAGAGTACTACTTCAAGCGATTGGAAATATTTGCCTTACACATCGTTTACAACAGCTACACCTGCGGCAAATTGCGCTTCTATTGGCAATAATAAATGGACGTTTACCATTAACACTAGCTTAAGAACTTTCTTTGGTATTACCGATCCCTCAGAAACAATTATGAAGATTGCTATTTTATTCCGTTCTGGAAATGGGTCTAAAAAACTGGCCAATGCGGATGGTTCTGATATGTACATTACCTTGTACGATGCGAACTTAAACGTAAGAATTGATGCACCACCTAGCCAACCACTATTTACACCTGTAATTGAACCTATTACTAAAATAGTAGGCGACCCATTAAGCATTACTGCTAATGCAAGCCAAGCATCAACTTTGGCTTTGTACTTTAATGGTACACTTTTAACAACTGCTAACAGTGCTACAACCGCTAGTTTTAGTACAAATATTACTGCCGTGGGTAACCAACAAATTGTGGCTAGGGCTACTGTGGGTGCTACTACAAAATCTGATACCTTGAATTTTGTTGTGGCTGCACCAAACACCATTGCAGCTTTACCTAGTGGCTTAAAAGATGGTATTAATTACGATGCTAATGATAATACCTCTGCAACATTGGTTTTATACGCCCCTAATAAAAGCAACGTGTTTGCAATAGGCGATTTTAATAATTGGCAGCAAACAGCACCATATCAAATGAATGTTACACCCGATGGTTTACGCTATTGGATTAAGTTAACAGGGCTTACACCAACTACCGAATACGCATTTCAGTACGTAATTGATGGTAACCTAAAAGTGGCCGACTATACCTCAGAAAAAGTATTAGACCCGTTCAACGATCAATATATTTCATCAACTACTTACCCTAATTTAAAGCCTTATCCAACAGGTAAAACAAATGGTATAGTTGGTGTTTTACAAACAGCAAAACCTGCTTACAACTGGCAAGTAACTAACTTCACAAGACCTAATAAACGTAACCTAATAATTTACGAATTATTAGTAAGAGACTTTACCGCAGCACAAGATTGGAAAACCACAAAAGATTCGATACCGTATTTAAAACGCTTAGGTATTAATGCCATAGAACTAATGCCTGTAATAGAGTTTGAAGGCAATAACAGTTGGGGCTACAATCCTAGCTTCTTTTTTGCGCCCGATAAAGCTTATGGTACCGATGTTGCTTTTAAGCAGTTTATAGATGCTTGCCATGCAAATGGTATTGCTGTGATTATGGATATTGCCATGAACCATGCTTTTGGCGAATCGCCATTGGTAAAAATGTATTGGGATGCTACAAACAGCAGACCTGCTGCAAATAGCCCTTGGTTTAACGCTGTGGCAACCCACCCTTACAATGTTGGTTACGATTTTAACCACGAAAGTCAGGCCACCAAAGATTTGGTAGACAATGTACTAACACACTGGCTTACAAACTATAAAATTGATGGTTTTAGATGGGATTTATCAAAAGGTTTTACACAAACAAATTCTGGTAGTAATGTTGGTCAGTGGGGTAATTACGATTTAGGTAGAATAAATACCTGGAAACGTATTTACAACAAAATGCAAGCAGTGTCGCCTAATTCTTATTGTATTTTAGAACACTTTGCAGATAACAATGAAGAAACCGAATTGGCCAATTATGGCATGATGCTTTGGGGCAATATGGCTTACGGTTACCAACAAGCAACAATGGGGTATAGCAACGGTTCAGATTTAAGTTATTCTGTTGCGGCTAATAAAGGGTGGAATGACAATAACTTAGTTGCCTATCAAGAAAGCCACGATGAAGAAAGATTGATGTACCAAAACCTACAATATGGTAATGTTAATGGTAGTTACAGTGCAAAAGTTTTAAGTACCGCTACCAAGCGTAATGCAATGGCAGCAGCTATTTGGGCTATGATTCCGGGCCCTAAAATGATGTGGCAATTTGGCGAACTTGGTTACGATTATTCAATAAATACTTGCCCTAATTTAAGTGTAAGCAACAATTGTAGAACAGACCCTAAGCCAGTAAAGTGGGATTACTTGCAAAATACAGATAGAAAGGACTTGTTTGATGTGTATTCTAAATTATTTACGTTAAGAAATGCACCTCAGTACACATCAACTTTTACAACTGGTACTATTGCAAATAATTATGATCTAACAGGCAATGTAAAGCAATTAAGAGTAATTGATCCAAATTTAAGTGTGGTCGCTTATGGTAATTTTGGTGTTACTACTTCTTCATTTACGCTGATTACTTGCCCTAATGGTACTTGGTATAATTACTTAAATCCATCTGCTACACCTATTACAATAACTAGCGGTGCTATTGTTGCACCTTCGTTAGAACCTGGCGAGTATTATGTATATACTAATAAAGATGCTTACACTGCTATTTTACCAGTTACTTGGATAAGTTTTACAGCACAAAAACACTACAACAATGCCGTGCACTTACAATGGCAAGTAGCCAATGAAGTATATAACCACCATTACGAAGTAGAACGTAGCACCAATGGTGTGAACTTTACTAGTGTAGGTACAGTAGCTTCATTAAATGATAATACACAAGCAGCTACAAGCTATTCTTTTGTAGATAAACAACCCGCTGTAGGTACTGCGTACTATCGCATACAGCAAGTTGATAAAGATGGTAAACACTCGTATTCTAGTGTGCAAACCATTACTGTTAATGCTACTGAAATTGCTTCGTGGAAAGTGTACCCTACGTTAAGCAAAGCAGGTGGTAATGCTACATTGCACATTAAAGGCGATGTAGGTAAAATACAACTAGTATTAACCGATATTTCTGGTAAAATTATTTATCAAAATAAGCTAAATGCAACTGTTGCTGGTCAGCAAATAAATGTGCCATTGAACGGTTGTACAAAAGGTATTTACATGCTAAAAATTGTGTCAGACAAAGCACTCGCAACCGAGAAAATTGTAGTTGAATAATAGGATAACACATTTGTAAATAATTAACGCCTCACACAAATTGTGGGGCGTTTGTTATTTTTAGAAACTAACTGAAAATAGTATTTAGATTTGATAACCGCTACGCTACATTAGATATTTAATAATGCTAAAAATGCTCAGGTCAATTGCAAGTTATTTTTTCAAAATAGCGAAATACATTGCATTAGCAATAGTGATAGTTTACTTGTTGCATAGTAAATGGTATCACTTGTCTGCCAAAAAAAATATTGCACCTATCATTAGAGATACTCTAGTAAATAATGCTTCTTTGGCTTTAAAAAATTTAGATGTACCAATTGGTGCGGTATTACTGTACAATAATAAAATTATTGGGGTAGGTTATAATACAATGATGCGAGATAAAAACATTAGTGGCCATGCAGAAATAAATGCTATTAACGAGGCTATTACGAGGCATGGAATAGGAATTTTGGCGAAACTTAAAAGCGATTCTACTAGCCTTATTAGTACTTACGAACCTTGTATGATGTGCAAAGGCATGATACAAGAACAGGGCATAAAGCATGTTCTGTTTATGAAAGAAAAATCATGGTATCATTGGTTACACAACGATATTAAAGCTCTAAAATATGATATGCAAAAAAGGCAAGTAAAAGGTGGTGTTGTGCAAGATTCTTTATTCATGCTACACCCTCATTATCCTGAAAAAAATAAACAATAGCAAATAAATGTTCTCGCAAATTTCGCTGGTTTACGCAGTGCTAATTTTAATTTTCTATCCGTGTAAATCTGTGAAATTTGCGAGACAAAACATTACTTCACAAACTCACTCATAAACTTTGCTATCTGCTGTTCCGAAATGGATTTTTTACCTTCATCAATTACTACACGGTAGCGAAATGTAACGGCTTCGCTTTTAGCTAATTTTAAATTCTTAGCCGATTTGCCATTGGTAAAAATCTTTTCACCCAAAGGGTTTGCTGCAAATAAACCATAGCCTCTTGCGTGCCAAAAAGTAGGGTAGTTGGGGTTTTTAGGATGGTCAATAATTACCACACTTACAAAGTTGTTATTCATTTTGCCAAATACTTTGCACCAGCTAGCACGGGTACTCCAAGCAGAGTCGCCTACTTTACCCTCGCTAGTTATATAGTTGCCATTGGCAGTTTTATCTGTACCACCTTTTACAATGGTTACAATGCCTTTATCATCGGTAAATTTCTGGTCTTTATCGGTGGGCATTTGTAGCTCGTGTGCTAGTCGCAAACCTAGTAAACCATCTTTTGCATCTGTAAATGTTACATCAGTATTGGCACGCAAAGTGGTTATTCTGTCTATCACACGTTTATGGCCTACCTCACTAAATTCATAAGTGGTAGTTTCTTCTAGTAAGGTTTCATTTTGTTGGTTTTTCCAGTTGGCACGATAACTTAGTAAGCCTTTGTCGCCGCTTTGCGTTTCAAAAACCTTGTCGGTTTTTATCCAACCGTAAGCACTTTTTTTATTGGTAGGTATTGCATAAGAGTTGTTCCAAAAGTCTAGCCCATTTACATTCTCAAAGTTAAACCAAAGCCCTATGTGGTGTGGGTGATCTGTTGGCTCATTTGGCTTAGGGTTTAGTGGAAAGCCTCTCGTAACAACTGTTCCTTCCACCGTAGCAATAGGGTATAGCACGGGCTTTTCTAAACTATCGGGGTACAAAAAACTGGTAAAAAATGTATTACCAATAGTAATGTTAATCTTGTTTTCGTTAGGTACTTTGGCAACGGTTACAGTATTCTTTTGCTGTGCATGTAATTGCGTAAATAATGTAGCCGATAATAGTATTGTGGTCAGATATTTTGTTGTCATTTTATATGGTTTGTTTGCGACTGCTGCAAGGTACCAAGCAGCTTTTATATTTTGGTTAGCAGATGCTTTGTACCTCAGCTTTGCAAGATGGTTAGTTAATATTTAAAAGGTTTACCGCCAGCCATTACTTCTTGTGTCTTCTCGTCAAAAGTTATTTTTTGCCCTGTATGTACTGCTGCATTTGTCATTATTGTTGCAATAGAGTGGCTGTAACCAGCTTCTACAGGTGCATGTGGTTGTTGCCTGCTACGTACACATTCCATCCAGTTGCGTATATGGTTCGATGTTAGTTTATCGCCACCAGTATTGGCCGATGCAATTACGGGTTCTATTTCCGATAAGCTTAGTTCGGGTAACAAATTGGCTTGCATTTTCATCTCGTCTGCAAACTTCTTTGTAAGCCCACCTTTAGGCGATACTTGGTTAGTTATTAAGTTCAATTCGCCACCATTGCTGTAATAAATTTCAGCAGGTTTTTCATCGCCATTGTGCATACGAGACGCGAAATTTACTTGAAAGCCCGTACTCATATCGTTAGTAGGGCCATAGTCAAATACGGCTGTAATGGTATCCCAGTTTTTACGGCCATCGTGCCAAGCGTAAATACCACCATTAGCCACCACACTTCGAGGATGTTGCAAGCCACTAAACCAATGCACTGTATCTATTTGGTGGCTCATCCATTGCCCCGGCAAGCCCGATGAATATGGCCAAAACAAGCGGTATTCTAAATACTTTCTGGCATCAAAATTTTCGTAAGGTCTGTTTAGTAAAAAGTGCTTCCAATCTGTATCTTCTTCTTTTAGTTTATCAAGCAATGCAGGCCTGCGCCAGCGGCCAGGTTGGTTTACGTTCCAAGATAGTTCTACCATTGTTATAGGCCCAAACTTGCCCGACTTAATAAATGTTTCAGCCGCTTTGTAATTACTGCCACTTCTACGTTGCGAGCCTATTTGTACAATTCTATCACTTGCTTTTATCACTTTAAATGCCATCCTATTGTCTTCCATTGTTTCGGCAAAAGGCTTTTCTACATAGGCATCGCAGCCCGCTTTTACTGCTTCGGCGGCATGTATGGCATGTTGAAAATCGGCTGTGCTTATAAACACTGCATCTACCAACTTGCTATTGTACATTTCTTCGTTATTGCGGCAAGCCACCACATCGTGTTGCATCTTTTCCTTCCACATAGCAGCACCTTGTTCTCTGCGTTGTTTCCAAATGTCAGATACCGCTACAACGTCAAAGTTCAACTCTTTATAGTGGTTCATAAAGCAAGGCATGTGTGTGCTTCTATGCCTATCGCTAAAGCCTACCACGCCCACTCTTACGCGGTCGTTGGCGCCTATAATTTTTTTGTAACTACTAGTGCTAAAGCTGTTGCTAGCAAGGGCCACACCTGTGGTGGCAAGTGCCGTTTGTTTAATAAACTGGCGACGAGAATTTGTCATACTGGGCAATGTTATAGGGTGATGTAAGTGTTTAACCTACAATTAAAACAGAAATGTACAACTGTTTCTAATACAGTAGCCATTACAGGTTCGTTTTTTTTTAAGTAGGGGCAAAAAAGCATTAGAAGCAAAGCTGTAGCATAAAGCCAAGCAGCAGTCCTGCTTTTCGCTATTAGTCCTCGCCATTCGTGCCTCATGGCTGTGGGCTAGCCGCTGCAATCAGTGCTATATCAGGAGCGTTCTAATTCCCCTCAGTAGGGGGTGGCAGCTTGCTGACGGGGTGTTTATGTTGGTCTGTAATTGCACCTAAACCTGACAGGTCTTAAAGACCTGTCAGGTTTGCAACAGGGTGACCGTGTTGGTCTGTAATAGCACCTAAACCTGTCAGGTCTTCAAGACCTGTCAGGTTTGCAACAGAGTAACCATGTTGGTCTGTAATAGCACCTAAACCTGTCAGGTCTTCAAGACCTGTCAGGTTTG
>JASGCX010000111.1:0-222 GCA_030053925.1 Flavobacterium sp. | reverse complement strand
CAACAGAGTAACCATGTTGGTCTGTAATAGCACCTAAACCTGACAGGTCTTCAAGACCTGTCAGGTTTGCAACAGGGTGACCATGTTGGTCTGTAATAGCACCTAAACCTGACAGGTCTTCAAGACCTGTCAGGTTTGCAACAGGGTGACCATGTTGGTCTGTAATAGCACCTAAACCTGACAGGTCTTAAAGACCTGTCAGGTTTGCAACAGGGTGACCGT
>JASGCX010000023.1:37532-47448 GCA_030053925.1 Flavobacterium sp. | reverse complement strand
AAAAAAATTGTTTCAACCAAACATAAAAGCCAATCCTTTTACAGATTGGCTTCTCTTTATTCAAACTCACAACTATTTTAAGCTTTCATTAACTGAACACTTCTATTAATAAAGTTTGTTAGCTCGGCACCTTTTAATAAGCCTTGAGATAGTAAAGCCAAGTCAGCCAAATTTCTTATTTGCTTGCCTTGTTTTTCTACATCTGGCTCTTGTAACAAGCTTGTGTATATTGGGTGATTGCCGTTTACAGTCAATGTTACTTCATCGGGCATTTGTGCGTAAAACGCCGTCATACCGCCACCAGCGGCACCCATATCTTTCATACGTCTCATAAATTCAGGACGTGTTGCTACTACAGGCGCATCGTTGTTAATTAAACCTTTTACTTCTACAGTTAAATGTAAATCGCCAACTGGAAATTCAAATAATTTCTTCAAGCTTTCAGCGTCTTCTTTGCTTAGTACGCTTTCATTATTTTCTTGCTTGTCTATCAAGTTATCTACAATATCAGCATCTACACGTACAAAGGCTACATTATCCCATTTCATTTCCATGTGGTTAATAAATGCAGCATCTACAAGGGTTTCGGCTTTTACCACTATATAACCTTTTGCTACGGCAGCTTGTATATAAGCATCTTGCTGAACGGGATTGGTAGTATAGATAATTACGTGCCTTCCTTCTTTATTTTTTTGTAAAGCTTCTGTTGCAGTTTTATATTCATCAAGGGTAAAAAATTGCTTCTCTACCGCATTTTCCATTACTAAAAACTTATTGGCTTTTTCCAAAAACTTGTCGTCGGTCATCATACCATATTTCACAAACAAGCCTAGGCTTTCCCATTTATCTTCAAAAGATTGCCTTTCGTTTCTAAATAGTTCGTCTAATTTATCGGCCACTTTTTTAGTAATGTGGGCATTAATTTTTCTAACGTTAGGGTCGCCTTGCAAATAGCTACGGCTTACATTTAATGGAATATCTGGGCTATCAATTACACCTTGCAACAGCATTAAAAATTCTGGAACAATCTCCTTCACTTCGTCTGTTACAAATACTTGATTGCTGTATAATTGAATCTTATCTTTCTGTATTTCGTAGCTCTGCTTAATTTTAGGGAAGTACAAAATACCAGTTAAGTTAAACGGATAATCTACATTCAAGTGAATCCAAAACAATGGTGTTTCGTTAAATGGATACAATTCTTTGTAAAAACTTTCGTAGTCTTCTTTGGTTAATTCACTTGGTTTTTTCACCCAAATTGGGTTGGTATTGTTGATGCTTTTTTCCTCGGCATCCTCTTTTTTTTCTTCTTCTTGTTCAGCTACATCAGTAAAATAAATAGGTATCGGTAAAAATTTACAGAACTTATTTAACACAGCTTTCACTTTACTTGCCTCTAAAAAGTCCTTGCTATCTTCATTTATGTGCAAAATTATTTTTGTGCCACGGTCTTTTTTTTCTACTTCGTACAGTTCAAATTCAGGGCTACCATCGCAGCTCCAATACACTGTTGGTGCTTCTAAATTGTGGCTTTGAGAAATCACTTCCACCTTTTCGGCCACCATAAATGCACTATAAAAACCTAAGCCAAAATGCCCAATAATATTCGCATCTTTATACTTGGTTAAAAATTCTTCGGCACCACTAAAAGCTACTTGGTTCAGGTATTTATCTACCTCTTCCTTTGTCATACCAACACCACGGTCGTTAAACGTTAAGGTTTTTTCTTTAGCATCTAAAATCACATCAATCCTCAATTCGCCCAAGTTGCCTTTTGCCTCACCTAGCGATGATAATGTTTTTACTTTTTGCGTTGCATCGATGGCGTTACTAATCAATTCACGTAAAAAAATATCGTGTTCGCTGTACAAGAATTTTTTAATAATTGGGAAAATGTTTTCTGTATTTACCCTAATCTGTCCTTTTTGCATAATCGTGTATTGTTTATGTTATTTTTTCATTGTTGTTACCAGCTATAATACTATTTAGCAGTTGTTGTAGCCTGTGCTGGGTTTACGAAGCATCTATACTTGTACGCTTTTCTTGCTATTTGGCTTTTAGGTTAGCGTAGTTTTTAGCTTCTTATGCCTATTATCAAACACAGTACCACCAACGCTTCTACTGCCATCATGACAACTTTATGAGGTGCTATTTTTCTTTCAAACAAAACGTGCATTATTTTATGTGCATTTTAAAATGCACAAGAAATAATGCACAAAAAAATGTGCAGAAAATATTGTGCAAAAATTTTCGCACATTATAAAATGCACAATCTAACGCAGAAAAAAAGCCATCCGAAAATCGAATGGCTTTTTATACAAGCTTCAAGCAGTATTTATTAAATTTTAATTTTAATATCATCTGGCTCGTAAGTACCTACCGTACCAGCAGCGGTACCAGCAGGTGCTTCGTAACGGAAGCCAATATTAATTTTTTGACCTGCATAAGTTAATAAGCTAAATGGTCCAAATAATTCAAATGGCGTAAATACAGTAGCTGTACCAGCAGGCACAGTTGTAATAAGCGTCCATGTAGCTGTAGAAACATTAGCACCAGTAAAGTTTGTAGATACGTACACTTTAAAAGTACCAGCAGTATATCTTCTAGAACATGTAAAAGATAATTTTGGTGTAGTACCCGTTGGCAAACTAATTTCTGGAGAAATTAACCAAGTAGAAATATTAGTAGTAGGCAATGCAGCCGAAGTAAATGCAGATATTTTAGGGAAAACACTACCACTAAAAGCAGCCAATGTATAAGGTACATCACCTGTTTCCATAATATTTTTCCAACCTGGAATTACAGCCGCAGTTGTACCAGTTGTAGCGTAAGCATTAAAATCTTCTTCAAACAAATTACATCTTGCTCCAGTAAATTTAATATCACTTGTATCACGCAGCACCAATTGCTTAGTAGTACTAAATATTGTATAAATAGCTGCAATTGTACCATTGCCGCTTGGCGGTTTTACAGCTGCAAAATTTGCATAACCACTAGAACGAATAATAATACCAGCAGTACCGCTGCAATCGTTAATAGTAATGTTTGTTGAATTTTTGTATTGAGATGTATCGGCAAATGTTTTAGAAATATCACCTTTAACAAACTCATAGTTACTTAATTGAATTAAAGTGCCCAAATTAGGGTCTTGCATGTTGGTACCAAGCTGGCTAACTGTTACTTGTTTTGCTACCACAGGATTGTTAAATGTACCACCTGTTAAGTATTTGCTAATAACACTACTAGGTATACCTTCTACAGATGGGCTACCATTAATGTTTGCTTTAATACCTAATTGTATCATACCGTTATAATCTGTAACAGTAAGGCCTTTACAATTAATAAAAACTCTACGCCCTACAGGGTAGGTACCATATAAACTATTAGCATCTAACAAAAGCGTAATGGCACCAGAAGTATCTTGAATGTAGAGGTTCTTATAAATATTACCACTTTTATCATCTGCAACTACAACGCCTGCAATAGTAACATCGGTAGTAATATCGTCATAAGCACCAGATACAGTATGTTTAGCTTTTAGAGCTTTAATAGTTGTGTTTACGGTAATATTAGGATCAACATTAGAAAAAGGTGGTTCGTCAAACTTTTTGTTACAAGAAACCACAATAGTAGCAGCTAGTGCAATAGCTACTGAAAAGGCTAAAAGAAATTTATTATTTTTCATTGTGTACTTAATTACGCATTTATAAATGTTTGATAGGTTGGTTTATTGGAAACGATAAACGATACTTGCGAAGAAATTGGTACCGTAGCCGTAAAATAATTTAGGTGGAAATTTATTTGGATTTTTTTCTTGAAAATCAAAACGTAGTTGTTCAAAACCACCGGTAACCATTTTAGTATTGTTTAGTAAATTATTTACACCAACATTAAATACTAAATACTGATTATGTTTAGAACCTTTTTTTCTAGGTAATCTATAGCTATAACCACCAAAAAAATCTAAGGTAGATTGAGCATTTAAACGAGTTTGATCAATAATGCTATGCCAGGCATCGCTATCTTTAATTACACCGTTTACAGCCGCTGCTGTTCTTCTTAGTGGGTTAAAGTCTAGCCAAATTTGGTCGAAATAGTTACCAGTAAGTGTAAAATACCAAAACTGAGGGCTACGGTAAGAAATACCTAAACTATAAGCCTCTTGTGGCGTACCACCTACTCTAAAGTTTTCGGAGTAAACAGTTTCTTTACTTAATATTACTGCACTATTATCTTGTGTAACAGTTGCTTGTTGCCTACTATCGTAATAATATCTACCAATTGCAGCAGCACCCACTAAAGATAAATTTTTCATTATTTTGGCATCAAAACCAAACTCGGCACCAAAATGTACTTTATTAATATTACTTAAAGCATAGTTAACAAAGTTTCTATAATCGTCGTGGAAAAAAGTAACTACATTCATACCATCTTCAAACTTGGTATAGTAACCTGTTAATCTTGCTTTAATTTTTGGTGCATTTAATACGTAACCACCTTCAATTGAAGATATTTTCTCGCTATTAATATCAGATTGTACTAAGTCACGTGTTCTTGGAGAAATGTACACATTGTCAAAATAAGGTGCTTTTGTAAGCATTGCACCATCTACATACAAGTAATTTTTACCATCAATTTTGTAAGTAATACCACCTTTTGCAGCATAATTATTAAAATAATAAGTTGCAGATTGACCGAGAGAATTATTTAGATATAGCCCATTTTGGTAATTACCGTTTCTGTAAAACTTTGTACTTGAAATTTC
The DNA here is from genome assembly GCA_030053925.1 of Flavobacterium sp. Classification (GTDB taxonomy): domain Bacteria; phylum Bacteroidota; class Bacteroidia; order Chitinophagales; family Chitinophagaceae; genus Parasediminibacterium. The sequence goes on along the minus strand of JASGCX010000023.1, from coordinate 42,683 downwards.
ACCGCTAATAAAAAAGTCAATTTTATTATATTTTGCTACCAATTGTCCCCAACCAGCCGATTTTTGAATATTAATATCGTAATTGTAACCAAACTTATCGTCTTTGCGTAAAATTCTATTAGGACTTAATACATTGTTCTGAGCCGCATAAGGGTTAATTGGAAAATCTCTTTCGGCAAACTGATTCAAATCAACATAAAACTCACCACCAAGTAAATCACCTACTCTTTTAAAGTAATTATTTTTTTGATTTTGAAACGATAAGCCTGCTGTAAAATCTAAATGATTATTAATTTTAGAGTTAAAAACCGTATTTACATTTATTTTTTCTGTATTAATAGTGCGTTCTTCTATAATGTATCTTGATCGTCTACCCGAAAAATTATTACCAGCAATACCATTTACGTCTTTAATAGTTTCGTAGCTACCGTAATTGGCATAATACAATCTATCCCAGTTTATTTGGTTAATAGCAGAATTGCTAGCAAATTCTTTTGCCACCAGCTCTCGTAAGTTTTGACTTTCTTGAGCGCTTGGTAAATAGCGATAATAATCTGGTCTTGGGTCAGCAGAATTATTCCAATCTAAAGCCGTTGTTGCTCTTTCACCAAACGAATAACCAACGGCGGTTATTAACGAGCTTGTATTTGAAATTCTAAAATCATGTGTTAAAATAATATAAGGCTGATGCGTTTTAGCCACATTAGCATTACGTTTTTTACCATTTTGATAACCCCAAGCTGGATTGTAATAATTGCTACCAACTAAATCCATTGCTTCTTGTACAGAAGCTGTTTGACGGCCATTTTCGGTAGGCGCACCAAAAGCAACAAAAGACAATAAATGCTTTTGTCCCAAACGTTTATCTACACCTAGAAAATAGCTGTAGCCGTTGTAGTAAGTACCAGGTACATAACCTTCATCGGCCCCTCTAAAACTACCAGCAAGTACATAAGCCCAGCCTTTTTTACTAATGCCAGAACCATGATACAAATTTACTCTGTGTGTGTAATTTCTATTACTTAGCGAATAGCCTACTTGTGTTTGCTCACGTTGTTTACTTGCTCTCGAATCGATGCTGGTGCTGCTTCCAACATCGCCAAAACTAAATGTGTTGTAACGTAAGCCAATAGACACATCTCTACTACGCATTACATCATTTAAGCCGCCCCATAAACCAAACGGTGTAAAACCATTATCTAAATTATCCATAGGAATACCATTCATTAAAGTGGTATTCAAATCGTTATCATACCCACGCATTCTAAAGCGTGCTGGGCTAAAATTGAACAAAGATGCTGAGTAAAAAACATCTCTACCTGCTGTAAGTACCGATGAAATGTTTTGAGCACTACCGCCATCGCCAAAATCGTTGTCGTCTAAAGAAACTGTAGGAATATTATCCAAGGCATTATCTTTTAACTCTTCTACTATTGTGCTGTCTATACCATTACGTGTTGTATCTTGTAAGGGCTTTTGTTTTGGCTTAACTTGCGCCCAAGCACTGTTTATAGTAAAGAACGCTAACATAAAAAATATCATTTTTCTCATAACTATAATTTGTTACAAATACGAAAGTACGGTATTTAATGACAATTAGAACAATTTGTATTTTAATAATATGATAATAATCAAATTTTGCGCTGTTTAGTTCAATAAGTGTAATTTTACTTTTTAAGAAAATTTATGAAATATTTTTTTGTACTATTATTTTTACTACCAATTATTGGTTTTGCACAACAAAAAAACATGTATAAAGTGGCACTCATTGCATTTTATAACTGCGAAAATTTTTACGATACCACTGATAATCTGCTAGTTAATGATGATGAATTTACACCAAAAGGTCCTAGAAATTACAATAGTAAAATTTATTGGAGCAAAGTAGAGAAATTGGCAACTGTTATTTCGCAACTTGGTACCGATGTAAGCCCCGATGGTCCCGCCATACTAGGTGTTGCAGAAATAGAAAACGATACAGTGTTAAACGATTTAATACACCACCCACTACTAAAAAATCGTAATTACAAATTTGTTCACTATGATAGTAGAGATGCTCGTGGTGTAGACGTGGCATTGCTTTACAATCCTAAATATTTTACACCCCTAGCAAGTAAGGCATTGTTTGTGGCCTTGCCAGGCGGTAGTAAAGATGCTTATTATACTAGAGACATTCTTTGGGTAAAAGGTAATTTCGATGGCGAGATAATCCACGTTTTAGTTAATCACTGGCCTAGCCGCTTAGGTGGCGAAGAGCGAAGTGCACCAAGCCGTGCCGCTGCAGCTGCTGTGTGTAAAGCACAAATGGCTAAAGTGGCAGAAAATGAACCCAATGCTAAGTTTGTAATTATGGGTGATTTGAACGATGACCCCACTAGCCCGAGTATCACAAAAGTATTAAATGCAAAAGCTAATGCAGAGGAAGTTCAGCCTGGTGGAATTTTTAATCCTTGGATTAATTTTTATAAAAAAGGTATTGGTACTTTAGCTTATCAAGATGCCTGGAGTTTGTTTGATCAAATTATAATCACATATCCTTGGTTAAATAAAAATCAAAAAGGTTATACATTTTACAGGCAATATATTTTCAATAAAGAATTTTTAGTAGAAAATATTGGTAAATACAAAGGTTATCCAATGCGTACTTGGGACGGTTTAACCTATCGAGGTGGTTATAGCGACCACTTTCCTACTTACTTAATGATGGTAAAGAAAATTAACTAATTGATAGATGTTTTTATGTTTAAGCTAGTAATTCTTCAATAATACTTGTAACTGTTTTTGGAGAATCGTAGAAGCTTACTAGCTTTTCAATCACCATACCAACTAACGAATCGGGGCAACTTGCGCCACTTGTAATTAATATTTTTACTGGCTGATGTATTGGTAAATAATTAGCAACTACCGCCGTTGCTTTTGTGTGCCAATTACAGTGCAGCACTTCTTCTTTTGATAGTAATTTATCTGGGCTGTCAATAAAATAGGTTGGTAATTTTTGTTCGCATAACTCTACCAAATGCGATGTATTGCTACTATTATACCCACCAATTACAATAGCCAAATCGGCTACTGCTTGTAACATACCAGTTACTGCTGTTTGATTGTCATTAGTGGCATAACAAAGCGTATCTCTTGTATCGGCAAATCTTTCAGCAATGGTTGTTTCGTTTAGTTGGTAATGTGTGGTAACCAACTGTTTTAAATAGTCAGAAATAGCTTGTGTATCTGTGGCCAATTGTGTGGTTTGATTAATAACACCAAAGCGTTGTAAATCTTTAGTAATATCAAATCCTTCCGAATATTGGCCTTTAAATTCGCTATAAAAATTCTCTGCAATTGCCTCGCCTATTATGTATTTACCTAAGGCTATTGTTTCAGCCATATCATTCACAATAATACTTGGGGTATTTGCAGCCGCATGAGAAAAAGTAGCTCTTGTTTCTTCATGCTTAGGCTTGCCATGTATCACAATGCTGTAGCCTTTCTTAGCAATTTGTTCCCCTCTATTCCAAACCTTTTCTACAAAGGGGCAAGTAGTATTGTATTTTTCTGTTGGTATGCCTTTTTTGTTTAGCAATGCTTCTATTGATAGCGTTGTACCAAAGGCAGGTATTAACACTACATCGTGTTTGGTAATATCGTCAAAACTGATAAGTTGCTTACCGTAAGTATCTTGCAAAAACTGTACACCACGATCTTGCAAATGCGCATTTACTTGAGGGTTATGTATCATTTCGCTTAGCAAAAAAATACGTTTACCAGGGTTTTCATCAATGGTTTTAAAAGCAATTTCTATGGCATTTTCTACACCGTAGCAAAAGCCAAAATGCCTTGCAAGAAATATTTGTACCGCACCAAAATCTAGCAGCGTAGGCGAAAAGTCTTTTTTCAACTTGTCTTCGCTTTTTCGCTTTGCTTTTACAGCACTAATTAATTTGCTGCGGTAAATATTAGGAACTTCAAATTGCTTCATAATAAAGTATAACAACAACAAGAACAAACAAAGTAAAGCGTTGTAACTTGTAGCGTTATTTAAACTTTAAAAGGGCAATAATTTGCTCAAGATATGTTTGGTCTACAATATCAAAATCATCTAGCTTATCGCTATCTACATCCAATACCGCAACTACATATCCATGCACCAAAATTGGTATTACAATTTCGCTTTTCGAGTTGCTGCTACAAGCAATGTGACCAACAAATTTTGATACATCAGGCACAATAATGGTTTTAGATGCGGCCCAGCTTTTGCCACAAACACCTTGCCCTTTATTAATTCTTGTACAAGCAATTGGCCCTTGAAATGGACCAAGTATTAATTGGTCAAATTTTACCTGATAAAAGCCCACCCACAACCAATCAAACTGCTGTTTTAGGGCTGCTGTAACATTTGCCAAATTGGCTATTAAATGGCTTTCGCTTTCTACAAGCGCAGCTATTTGAGGCATTAATGCTATATACTTATCTTCTTTTGTGCCTTTTTGTACAATTTTTAGTTCTTCCGACATAATTATTAGGTTAGTTAAAAGCAAAGATAAATAGTTCACCAAGAATTTGTATCACTTTTTTAAATTTTTAGCCATTAAAACAATGTATAAAACTTGGTATTAATGATTATTGCATTGATGCAGAATACAATAAATCTTCTTACCCGCTTTCTAATATCTTAGCAGTTGTTAGCACTAGAAATAAGTTGACCGTTTTAAGGGTATTTTCAAACACTTAAAACAATAGAAAATGGCAACAAGACCAATGTTACAACTCACCCAATTCGAGCGGCGGAAAAGAATTTTTAGTGACGATTTTATGAAGCAATAAGTACGAGAAATTGAGAAGAGACAGACCACTTTTTCCGCCTTTGTTGGTGTTGCTTTTACCAACTAAAGCAAACACCTAAATACACCCTAATAAATTTGCTGCGCAGCAAATTTATTTTTCACGGCAGCAAATGATTTTTTCCTGCGGTGCTAATTTTTGTTACCTATCCGCCCAACTAGGCGTAGTTTGTTATATTCGCACTCGGCGCATGGCTTTGCCTACGCTGTTGTATTAATTTCAACTTGTCTTGTTAGGCAAGTGGGATTTGAAATGCCGACTAAATAGCCATGGATTTTAAATCCAAATACTCCGTTGACCTTAGACCATAGACCA
>JASGCX010000023.1:7425-37432 GCA_030053925.1 Flavobacterium sp. | reverse complement strand
TAGACCATAGACCATAGACCATAGACCATAGACCGTTGACCATAGACCATAGACCATAGACCATAGACCATAGACCATAGACCATAGACCGTTGACCATAGACCATAGACCGTAGACCATAGACCATAGACCGTAGACCATAGACCATAGACCGTAGACCATAGACCGTAGACCATAGACCATAGCTGTCTGATTGCTAACTGCTCACATTTCACCTTTCACCATTCACGTTTCACATTTCACCATTCACCATTCACCATTCACTTTTCACATTTCACATTTCACATTTCACATTTCACGTTTCACGTTTCACCATTCACCATTCACATTTCACATTTCACCATTCACATTTCACCATTCACATTTCACCATTCACATTTCACCATTCACATTTCACGTTTCACCTTTCACATTTCACCATTCACCTTTCACCATTCACGTTTCACATTTCACCATTCACATTTCACATTTCACATTTCACCTTTCACGTTTCACCATTCACCTTCCTGCCTTAGTTTTGCCCTATGCTAACAAAACAAGAAGAAGCCTATATTGCCTATTGGGCTAAACAACGTGGTACTTACAAACAAAGTTTTGTGCAGTTTGTAAAAGGTATGTTGGTAGGCTTGGGCATTAGCGCAGCAATAATTGTGGTGGTAATTACTGGCTGGTTTCAGCGGGCTAATATGGTAGCCAATAGTAAAATGAGTGCCATTGTATTTGCCTTGGCATTGCTAATAATAACCGTGTTTATGGCGTGGCTGTACCGCAATTTTCAATGGGAAAACAAAGAACAGCAGTACCTAGAGCTATTAGCCAAAAGAGATAGAAATGTAGAGAATAGGAACGCCGATAACACGGATGTAACGGATTAAAGCAAATAATTTATCCATCTTCTAGCTACTAAAATCAATGTAATTAGTGTTGCCATCCTAGAGTTTTAGCCTTCGATTTTTTCATAGCCTTTCCCCCCTATCTTTGCCCACTTAAAAATTTTTAAACCGTTACTAATTATGCAACTGAAAGGTTTAGTACGCTTCTTTGCGATTGCCCTAATTCTTATCTGTATCTATCAACTATCATTTACTTGGTTTGTACATAGCCATGAGAACGATATGGAAGTTAAGGCTGACAAATGGGTATCAGCAAATTATCCATCTGCTAACAAGAAGTACTCAGATAGTGCTTTAAGAGCATTGTATTCTGACACATTGAAAGAGCTAAAAAAAGCCCGCTTACAACGCTTATTAGACAGCACCAAAGACTCTAAAATTGGTCCGTTTGGTTTAACAACTTACCGCAGCGCAAAAGACAAAGAAGTATTACTTGGTCTTGACTTGCAAGGTGGTATGAGTGTAACCGTGGAAGTAGGTTTAGATGGCTTGGTAAAATCGTTAGCCAATTACACTAAAGACGCTGCCTTTAACAAAGCACTAAATGCAGCCGTAGCAAAAAAAGCCAATAGTGGCGCAGACTTTATCACGTTGTTTACCAACGAGTTTAAAGCTGGTAACCCTAACGCTACTTTAGCACCGCTTTTTGCAGGAAAAAGTAACGGTAAAGTAAAGTTTGATGATAAGGATGCTGAAGTAACTGCTTACCTAAGAGAGCAGGCCGAAAGTGCCTTTAACAATACTTTACGCATATTAAGAACACGTATCGATGGCTTTGGTGTATCGTCGCCAAGCATTAACCCCGATAAAGTAAAAGCAGTTATTAACATAGAACTAGCTGGTGCTAACGACCCTGAAAGAATACGTAGAATCATTCAATCTAGTGCCAACTTACAGTTTTTTGAAGTGTACAATATACAAGAGTTTGGTGAAAGTTTTCAAAATGCTAACAAAGCATTGCAAGACTATGTTTATGGTACAGGCAAATCAATAGATAGCACAGCAAATAAAGATTCTAGCGCATCATCTGCAACTACTGCTACTGAAAACGACTCTACAAAATCTGGTAGTATTAGTGCTACATTTAAGGATAAAAAACCTGTTGATAAGGTTGCAAAAATAGACTCAGTATCGCTAAGTAATTTCTTATTAGGTGACGAATCTACACAGCCTTTCAAAAATAAAAAGGGCGAAATTGTATTTCCTGCCCCTATTGCTTTGGTAAAAATACAAGACACCGCTATTTTTAATAATTACCTAAGATTAGATGTTGTAAAAGCCAAGCTACCTTTTAACTTGGTATTTATGTATGGCCGCCATGAGGAAAAAGATGGTAGCGTATCTAAAACGAAGTTAGCCTTATACGCTATCAAAACTTTAGACAATGGCCAAGCTGAACTAGAAGGCGAACACGTTAAAGAAGCGTTACAAGACTACGACGAAGGCAAAGTGTCTATTAAAATGAACATGGATAAAGTTGGTACCAACATTTGGGCTAAAATGACTGGCAAAAATGTAGGTAAACCAATAGCTATTGTACTAGACAACTTTGTGTATTCTGCACCAAACGTAAACGAAGCCATTACTGGTGGTAATTCTTCTATTAGCGGTAACTATACTGTAAAAGAAGCACAAGAACTAGCAGATATTTTAAAGAGTGGTAAACTTACTGCAACAGCTAAAATTGTTCAGGATCAAGTAATTGGGCCAACACTTGGTAAAACTGCTTTAAAAGGTGGTGCACTATCTTTCTTAATTTCTTTCATTGTAATATTTGGTTTAATGCTTGTGTATTACAACACAGCAGGTTGGGTTGCTAATATTGCGTTGATATTAAACCTACTATTTACCATTGGTATTTTAGCAGCACTAGGCTTTACTTTAACTGCACCAGGTATTGCAGGTTTGGTATTAACCATTGGTATGGCGGTAGATACTAACGTAATTATTTTCGAGCGTATAAAAGAAGAATTAACCAGGGGTAAAAACTATGCAACGGCTGTAAACGATGGTTACAAACGTTCATTGGCTCCAGTATTAGATGCACACGTTACTACCTTTTTAACGGCTGCTATATTGGCTTACTTTGGTTTAGGTCCTGTACTAGGTTTTGCTACTACACAAATGGTTGGTATCGTATTATCATTGTTCTGCGGTATCTTAATTTCACGTTTAGTTACAGACTTGTACATGGGTAAAAATCGTCACTTCAATTACTTTACTGGTTTATCTAAAAAAGTATTCAAACACGCTTCTTACAAATTTATTGAGTATAGAAAAGTTGCTTACGGCATTTCTGCGGTAGTATTGATATTAGGCATTGCTTCTTACTTCAATGGTTTCGATCAAGGTGTTGAATTTGCTGGCGGTAGAAGCTACACAGTTAAATTTACCCAAGCAGTAAACCAAGAGAAATTATCAGATGAATTGAAGGTGGTGTTTGGTAATCAACTACCAATTATTAAAACTGTAGGTAGTGCTAATCAGTTAAATATTACTACTGCTTATAGAATACATGAGACGGGTAAAAACATTGATTCACTAGTAGAAACAGCTTTATTTAAAGGGCTAGCTAGTCACTTACCTGCTGGCACTACTTATGCCGAATTTGATACCAAGTACAAACAAAGTTCTCAAACCGTATTACCTACCATTTCTGATGACTTAAAATCGGGTGCACAAAAAGCTACCGTATTTGCCATACTAGTTATTTGCTTGTACATCTTCATCCGTTTCCGTGATTGGAGATACAGTTTGGGTACTATTTTCTCTTTGTTGCACGATGTATTTGTAACCTTAATTGTGTTCAGTTTTGCTCGTAAAATTGTGCCTTTTCCATTAGAGATAGATCAACACTTTATTGCAGCAATACTAACCGTTATTGGTTTCTCTATGAACGATACCGTGATTGTGTACGATAGAATTAGAGAAGATAGCAAGTTGATGAAAGGCGAGTCTAACGCTACCATCATTAACAGAGCGATTAACCAAACATTAAGCCGCACCGTAATGACCTCATTAACTGTATTCTTAACCATTTTAATCTTATTCATTTTTGGTGGTGAGGTTACACGAGGTTTTGCATTTGCCATGTTAATTGGTGTTATCACTGGTACTTACTCATCTATTTTTGTAGCTGCACCTATTTTGGTAGACTTTGCAAAAGACAAACCACTAGGTTCTTCGGAAGTAAAAAAATAAATGATTGATATAGTTTACTTAAAAGCCCTGCAACCTGTTTGCGGGGCTTTTTTTGGTGTGTTATTGCTGTGCAAAATGGCGTTGATACCCGTTGCTGCAATAAAAATCTAAAGCATGCGTTATTGTATTTATGGCATTAAAAATCAACCTTGTAGTTACCGAGGATTTAGCGCTGTTAAAGCGCTTGTATCACCAACATCCTTTTTACTTGCATAACCGAATACAAATGTTGTACTTAATAAAGTCAGGTGTTACAGATTCTACAAAAGAATTAGCAACGCGTCTTTTAGTTGTTAACCGAGTTATCCAACGTTGGAAAAATGCTTACTTATCTGGCGGTATAGGGCAGTTATTGAAGTATGAGAAAGGCAGGCATAAAAGCAATGGCATCATTACCCCAAGTATAAGTGCTGCTATCAAAGAAGCACTATCGTCTCCCACAGCAGGCATTACTAGCTATATTGGTTTGCACCAATGGGTACAAGCTAATCACTTGCCAAACGTAAGCTATAGGGTGGTACACCATCACGCCAAGGTAAAACTAGGTGCCTCGCTAAAAGTTGGTAGAAAAAGCCATATAAAAAGACATGTGGCAGATGTAGCAATTTTTAAAAAAAAGTAGTTACTACGGTTGCATCTATTGTAACTAAGCATCAAAACACTACACAAGTTTTAATATTTATTTTCGAGATGAAAGTAGGGTTGGGCTTTTATCTGTAACCATAAATCTATTGCCCTTAAAGGCATTAAGCCTATATGCCCATTTTTGCAAGCCTTTAAAAACACCAACTATTTTGTAGCAGTACGCCAAATTCTATAAGGCTATTGTTGGGGCAGGCGAGTTTCAATTTGGCTTTTTGTTGTTATCGTCATCATTAGTTTTTCAATTGGGCAGCGGTTTTGGGCGCAGGTTTTTAAATTGCCCAACATGGCATTACCTGTACGTTATAAATACCTAATTCTTTGGCACTAAATATTCTTGCAAAGCCTTTACGTAAGCCTCAAAAGCGGCTATGCCTACGGGCGTAATTTTGCAGGTAGTTTGCGGATAATTGTTTACAAATTGCTTGCTTACTTCTACATAGCCTACATCTTTTAGCTTTTGTATTTGTACCGATAAATTGCCTGCGGTAGCGTTGGTTTTATCTTTTATAAAAGTAAACTCAGCCTCTTTTACACCTATCAGCAAACTCATTACTGCTAGGCGTAGTTGCGAATGTAATATGGGATCAAGTTCTTTAAACATTAGCAGCTTTTTCCTTTTAGGTAACGGTTACGCAAAATTAATCCAGGAATTAACCAGTTACCAATACCTGCTAAACCAGCCCACAAATTATCGTACATGGTAGATGTGTACAACGAGATGAAGAAGAAAATATAGCAAGCTATTGCGCCATAAATCATAGGCTTAAAGCTGCGAGCCAAGCCTGTAACAAGCGTAGGAAAGGCATATAAAATTATTAGTAACGAACTGCCACTTAAAGCAAATGCTCTAAAGGGTTCTACTTCACCAGTTGCATTTTTTTGAAACAAACGCACACCACTTTGAGTAAATAAATTAGCAGAACTGTAAGGTATAATATTAATGTAAGCAATCATTGCAAAAACACTAATGCCATAAACAGTCCACACGGCATCCATAGCTATTTGCATATCGGTTTTTACAACACGGTTTCTACTTTCTTTAATGCTGATAAAAATTTGTGGTACTAATGCTACAAGGGTTAAAATCCAAACGTCAAAGCCAATGCTCAATTTTAAATATTGCTCAGTAAAATGCACAAAACCACAAAAGCCCACCACGCTGCCCCACAAAATGGCACTAGTACCATCTTCATGAAAATGGCTTGCCTTTGCTTTTGCAATCATATCGGTTATTAGGCGCAGGCTTTCCTGTTGGTTCATTGGGGTTTCTTCGGTCATCATAATTAGTTTGTTTGTAAGTATTTTTTACGCATTAAATAGCCTGGCACAATCCACGCTACTAGCATTGCAGCAGGTATAAAAAGCAATTGATAGTCGTAAGGTATTTTGGTTATGCTAGTGCTTGCTACAAAGCTGATAAGCCAACAACTAATACCGCCAATTGTTAAAGGCTTAAACCGCAACAATATGCCCGAAAGAAAGACTGTTACACCGTACAATACCAAAATACAAGGCGTAAACAACATGTAATATTGGCTAAACATACCCTCAGTGTTAGTAATGGCATAGCCTATTAAAAACATGGCAGCTACAAAGCTTATCCACACGTAACCAATTACTTCGTCGTAATAAGTTTTTACGGCTCTTTTAGGTATTTTGCGTTTTAAGTAAATAGCCTGATAAACAATTAGCAACCAAGTAACCATCCAAATTTTATTATGACCGTTGTACCGAAAAAAATGTAGCAACACAAATTGCAAAGTGCCGCACACAAAAACCGTCCAACCCCACAGCAGGTACAAATGCCCATTTTCGGCAAACTTATTTTTTGCTTTTTGAATCATGCTTTCAATAAGTGCCAAACTTTCTTGAGGCGATAAATTGTTGTTTTCCATGTTCTATATTTTTTGTTTACCAGCAGTAGTACTAGCAGCTACATGTAAGCTTATAAGAATTGTAAAAAGTGAAGGCATTAGTTATGATTGCTGATTTAAAATTTTTGATGAAAAGGGTTTTATGGAAATTGTTGTGTTTCCATAAAATCCCTTTAATACTACAAAATATAGGTTCACACTTATTGTTAATTACATGCAGCCAATTGTTTTTCTGCTTCTTCGGCACCCCATGTTGGATGAAATGGTGTTGCAGGTTTGTACGTTTTAAACAACTCTACCGACTTTGCAAACAACGGTTTTGCTACTGCTTTACCACCGCCAAATGCTTCGGGTGTATTAAACAAGGTCATACCATCTAGATAGTAAATTCTAGGGTTTGTGGCATCAACTTTTTTAGCATTTTCTAATGCAGCTTTTCCTGCGGTGCCATAGGTTTGCCAGCGGGTCATTGGGTCTACCATCATTTGCAAAACTGCTACTTGTTGTTCTAAGCAATAAAGGTCGGCTGTTTTTTCTATTGCCATTGCTTTAGATACTAATACTTTACAAGCTTCGCCCACTTTGTCTTTGTCGGCTTTGGGGTCGGTCCAAGCACTTTGATACAGGCTCAAAGCTGCGTAGTAATAAGGTAGCCACTGTGTTTTTTCTGCATCGCCTATGCGCTCAAAAAATGCAGATGTTTCTACTAATGCAGGTGCGGTTTTAGCTTCTTTCATCATGCCTAAACCTTTTGCCATACCTGCTTCAAATTTGCCTTGTGCGCTTACTAAAGTTGCCATAAAAAGGCTTGCGATAACTAATAACTGTTTCATGTTGTTGTTGTTTTTGTGAATGATTGATAGTAGTTGTTATTGTTGTTTATTTTTCAATTTTTGGTACTCGTTTTCAATAGATTTTTGGGTATTAAAAACATAGGCTTTTACAAATTTTGTACTCAAGCAAAAGCCCCAAAACAAAGTAACCCAAGCGGGCCAAGGTATGTGAAAGTGCCAGTGTGGGGCTTCATCAAACCTAAAATATGTACCGTGATGATTGCCTTGGGTAAAATACCAAATACACCATAAAAAAGGGATGATGATACAATAGCTAATAAGGCTTTTTTTAAACTTTGCTCGGTGTTTTGCTATTTCCCATAGTGGGTCATTTATTGGTTCCATAATTTTAAGTTTTGCCCCTAACTCCTAAAGAAAATTAATAGTTGTTAAAAGAAGTTCTGTTGCCTGGCGTTTGAGTTGTGTTTATGTTACTACTGTGTGCCTATGTGGTGAAACTATTTATTTTGATTTTTTAGGCGTTCGTATTCACTTTCTATACTAAATATTTTATCGCCATGATAGGCATGAAAATATTGAAAAGCCAAACCAACACCCCATCCTAAAGCGGGCCAAATAGGCCAATAATAGCTATACGGGCCACTAGAAAAATACCAAATTGCATTTAACATTAGGTTTACAATTAAGTAACTAGCAAGGCTACTTTTAAAGGCTACACGGGCTTTGGCAGTTTTCCAAAGTTGTTCGTCTCTTTGTTCGTTTGTCATGGCAGATTATTTTTTGTGATTGAAATGATAGAAATGGTTTTCAATTTGAAATTTCAAATTATAAATCTCAAACTATAAGTTGTTATTAATAGCATCTTGTCGTTTATCAACACCCCAACTTAAAAACAAACCAATAAAGTAAAACTGTGGTGCCGGCGGTGTTATGGCTTCTTTATAAGTAGCGTTGTAATTGTAATTGTAACCATAAATTTGATCGCTGTTTAACACGTTAGTTACACTTGCTACAACTACGGCATAAGCCTTACCTAGCTTGGTTAAATAGTTTAAACTAAAGCCTAGGTTGTTGTAATCTTTGGTTTTGCCTTGGTCTCTTATATCGTATTTACTAGCATTGGCTACAAAGTTGTAATAAGGGCGGCCTGTTGCATAGCTATATGTAAAGTTGAAGCCTGTATTGATTTTGGTAATAAACTTTTTTACTACTAATGATGCTGTATGACTAGCTGCAAACGTTGGTTGCAACTTGGTAGGATAGTTGCTAAACTCACGTTTGGTATCTAAAAACGAGTAGCTTAACCAATAGTCTAAACCCGAAAAAGTTTTTTTATCTCTCCAAAAAATTTCTAAGCCTTGTGCATAGCCATTGCCATTGTTGTTGTAAATATTACTTGGCGGTGTTACAATTAAGTTGTGGTATTTTTTGTAAAAAGCTTCGGCCCTAAACGTTTGTAAAGCATTGGTTTTAATATAGTTTACTAAATAGTGTGTTGCCTTCACATAGCCCAAATTGGTAGGGTTGCTGTACAAATAATTGTTCTCGGGTTTTTGGTAAAATTCGCCGTAAACCAAACTCATTTGTGCGCTAGGGCTAGTTTTGTAAGCAAGCGAAATACGAGGGGCAAAATTGGCTTTGTTAATGATAGAAGAATGTTCGAATCTAGCACCCACTTTTGCTGCTAAATCATTCGTGATGTATAAATCTGCTTCGCTAAAAAGTGCTGCAAAATTATCTTTCAATACATAAGTGGCATTATTAAAAGTTGTGTTTGTGTAGTTGTACCAATATTCGCCACCAAAGTTTACAACGCTAATACCAGAAATACGCTTAGTAAATACCGTTTTTATTTGCGTTAAATCTTGGCGGCTATTGGTGCTAAAATTTTTGTTATCAATCCAGTTATAACCAGTGCTTACAGGTATGTTGCTAGCGTTTTGTATTTGCTGGTACAAGTCATCTCTATTAGTGCTAAAACTAAAGCCAGTATTCATTTTCCAGCCTTTGCCTAAATTTTCTTTCCAACTGAAATTGTTGTAAAAATTATGGTTCTTAATGCTAAATGCGTCTTTTAAAGAAATGCTATCAATATTTGGTCTTCTAAGGCCAATATTACTAGCGCCATAGCTTGTATAAAACTTTATCATGCCCGCTTTTGTTTTTATTCTAAAGTTAGCATCGGTGGTGTGAAATTCTGGTATGTGTAAATAATCAGGCTTTTGTTTTACAATGGCAAAGTATGCAACTAGGTTAGTGTAGTTGTAATTAATACCCCAAGATGATTTTTTGTTTTTAGCCAGTTCTTGTAAGCCTGCACCTACAACCACAGGGCTAAACGAAGCCGTAGCTAGCGATTGGTCTGGTAAATCGATGCTTTCTAAAATTAAGGCCGATGACAAAGCTTGGCCGTACAAAGCCGAATAACCACCTGTGCTAAACACTGTACCCTTAAATAAAAATGGCGAAAAACGCCCACGGCTTGCAATGTCTGGCACACTTGCGTTAAATGGATTGTTTACCACTGTACCATCTATAAATTGTTTGGTTTCGTAGGCGGTACCACCACGTACAAACAAGCCTTCTTGTTCACTTACTTGTTGCGCACCTGGTAGTGTTTTTACCGATGCAACAATATCTGCATTGCCGCCCCCTGTTGTTACAACATCGAGTGTGCTTAGTACCGTGGCGGCTTTTTTGCGGTCGCCAGCTTCAAAGCTGCCGGCGGTTACGGTAACTGCTTTTAATTCTGTAACTTCTTCTTTTAAAATAAAATTGGTAACAATTGGCTCGTTGCCTATAACAATTGAGTATTCTACAGTTTTATAGCCTACAGATTTTGCAACAATTACTTGGTTGCCTTTTTCAAATGTTTTAAAAGAAAAATTACCTGCACTGTCACAAACGCCGCCATCGTAGCTGCCTTTTACAACCACAGTAGAGGCAGCAATAATTCTGCCTTTGGCATCTTTCACGCTACCACTAATTTTAGTTTGCGCTTGTAAGAAACCACTTGCAAGCATCATTATAAGTAAAATTAGTAACTTATTCATAGCTGATATTTTGCTAAAAAAGCAAACATAGACTAGTTTATAAAATAAACCAAATTATTTTTTAGATTTTATTTTAAATTCAATTAGCAATAATAAAATCTGTTTGAAGGAATAATAAAAAGTTTTCTTGAGCGTTAATAGGCGAATAAAATAAAAGATTGCTCAAACAATATTTCTACCAAGTTGATTTTAAATGTAGTAATAAGTTTAAGAGAGGAGTTAGGGGTGCATAAACAATTTTCCATTTTTTGCTTTATTTTTAAATGGTTGCCAAGCTTTAAAAGGTTGGTAAACATTGGCTTTCAGCAGAAAAAAATTTATGCATCCAGGGTTTGCTGCTCCGTTTCTGAATGATGGTTTTTAATACATTTGCCTTACTTGTGTTTGCCATATTTTTTATTGACATCGTTATTTTTCAAAAGGCATCCTATTTGAAAATAGTACCGATTTCATTTTAGTAATTTACCCCTAAATAGTTTTTAAATGAAAAAGATTCTAATATTCTTACTTTTTTGTTTTGTTTCATTTGCTTGTAAATCTCAGTTAGTTGCCGATTTTAAAACTTCTAATGGGGTAACAGGTGGTTGTTCGCCTTTTTCTGTTGGTTTTTTAAATACAACAAAAGGGGCTAGCGCTAGTGCTACCTATACATGGGATTTGGGCAATGGCAATACTTCATCATTACAAAATCCTGGTGCAAATTACTCTATAGAAAAAACCTACACTGTTGTACTTACTGTTACTGATAATGGCAAAACGTCATCTAAGCAACTTGATATTACAGTTTATAAAAAGCCCACGGCTAATTTTTCAATAAAGGATACCAAGGTTTGTATGCCTTTTACCACCGTTTTTACAAGTGCCTCATCGGCAGGTGATGGAACGATAAAGAATTTCTTTTGGGATTTTGGTGATGGTAGTTCTACCACTGTAACAGCACCAACAGTAACACATACATTTACAAGTTCACAATCGCCACACATAGTACTAGTAGTAACTAATAGCTTCGGCTGTCAAGCATCGGTTTCTAAAGATACTTTTATTACTGTAAACCAAGCACCTGTGGCTGCATTTACAGTATCTGATAATGCATTGTGCAAACTGTCCGATACCGTGTTATTTACCAATACTACCACTGGTCCAGGAGCTATTGTTTACAAATGGGATTTTGGTGATAACTCATTTGCCACTACCAAAAACGCATCGCATGTGTACATGACAAAAGGAGTGTACAATGTAACATTAACTGCTACTAGCAATTTGGGTGTTGGTTGCGAGAGTATTGCAAAGCAGATTGCACCAATTTCGGCAGCGTTTTTTAATTCTAAATTTTTAGCACCTGCAATTTATTGTACTAATAATTCGGTAAATTTTATAGCCGCCAATTCTATTACAGCATCAAGCACGCAATGGCAGTTTAGCGATGATGGCTTTAGCACAACATTTACAGGAAGCAATATCAATAAAACCTTTGCCAATGCAGGTTCTGTTATTGTACGCATGATTAATGCTTATGGTAAATGTATCGATACTATTCAGGACACTATCAACATAAATGCATCACCAAAATTGGCTGGTTTTATCATTAATCATAGTGTGGTTTGTAGTGTGCCAATAAGTGTTACTTTTAAAGATACCTCAACGCAACTGGTAAAAAGGTTGTGGCAATTAAATGGTAGTGATGTATTAGTAGATACTACGCAAAATGTTACAACTATTTATCAAAATGAAGGTGATTATGTGGCGCAGTTAAAAGTAACAGATAACCTTGGTTGTTTCGATACCATTAGCAAACCTTTTTCGTTAAAAATACCTCGATACCCTATTTCAGTTATTGCTACCACAAGCCCTACAGGCCTTACTGGTTGCCCCGGTTTTACGGTAACTTTTGGTGCTAAACCTGCAAGCGATTTAGTAGATTATAAATGGGATTTTGGCGATGGTTCTGCTATTGATGTAACTGCAAATCCTAGCCACACTTTTACCAAAGAAGGTGTTAGTAAAGTAACGCTCAATTATGTTACAAAAGATGGCTGTTCGGGGCTTTCTAGCTTTTTACAAGATGTGATTGTGTACAGAAAACCTGTGGTTGATTTTAGTGCTTCTGACACGGTAATATGTGGTAGCAATCCTTTTACTTTAACAGATAAATCTTCGTTACCAGCTACAGCTTGGGATTGGGATTTTGGCGATGGGACGTATTGGAATGGCACTAGTCAAACGGTTACTCATAAATACTTCGATTCTGGTTATTACAACATAAAATTGATAACTTATAACAATACTTGTAGCGATACCTTAGAGAAGAAAAAGTATGTGTATGTATTACCACTATTTGCAGATATCACAAGCGTAATTAACACTTGTAACGGCCTAAGAGATAGTGTATGGTTTGTGCCAAAATATCGCTTTGTAGATAGCGTTACTTGGCGTTTTGGAGATGGTGATTCTTTGATTTCTAATCCAACCGTTACCACGTTGCTACATCAGTATAAAAAAACAGGCGAGTACATTGTAGGCATCACTATTAGTAATAATTACTGTGCTTTACGAGATTCTACCTTGGCTTATGTATTATTAAAACAGTCGCCTACTTTAACAGCTAATGCCGATACCATTTGCTTGAGCGATTCTCTGAAAATATTGGTGAATACTATTGAGAATAACCCCGATGCAGGGCAGTTTTATAATCTCTTTAAATGGGAGTTTGGCGATGGTTCACTGTTTACAGGAAGTAACACTACAAACCCACCCAGTTTTGCGTTTGGTAATAGTTTCTCCGATATTTTTTGGAACTTGAAAAAAGGTACACAAACTATTAAAGCAATTATTCAATCGGCACGTTTTGGCTGTTACGATACTACCAATTTGCTTACAGTAACTACCAAAGGACCAACAGCAGCATTTTTTACCACCAATACACAAACATGCTACAAGCTACCTGTTACTTTTAGTGACACCTCTAGCAATGGTTTTAACGCACCAATTGTAACAAGAGCTTGGACTTTTGGTGATGGTACAACGGCTGTAAAAACAGACTCTACAAGCTTTACCCACTTGTACACTACACCTGCAAGCTACAATGTGCAGCTAAGAGTAACTGATGCCCAAGGCTGTTACAGTATTGCCACAAACACGGCTATACCTATTCAAATTTTAGGACCCAAAGTAAATTTTAATTGGAACGCTAATCCTATTTTAACTGGTACTACCGTTACATTTACCAATGTTACTAACAGCTTTGGCAGTACCCCCAATTATCAATGGAATTTTAGTAATAGTGGTTTAAACTCAACCGCCTTTGGGCCTATCAATCAATCGTATGCTAGTAACGCTACGGTAGATACGGTAAGGCTTATTGCTACAAATACGGCTATACAATGTGCTGATACTTTGGTACAAATTATTCCTGTAAAAAAAATAGGGTTACAATTTACCCACACCACTTCTTATGTTAACCAGTCTAATTGCCCACCACTAGTAGTAAGTTTTGAAACAGTATTGCAACGTGCAAACACCATTAGTTGGAATTTTGGTGACGGTACAACTGCTGGAAATATTTTAACACCAACACACACTTATGCCAAACCAGGTGTGTACACCATTACGTTGTATGGCTATGGTAATAATAACTTTGTAGATTCTGTTTCTGATGTGATTGTTGTAAAAGGGCCTTATGCTTATTTAACTTCTAATGCGGTTATTAGTTGCTTACCATTTACCATTACGCTTGAAGCGCATACTGTTAATGCGGCAAGTTTTATTTGGGATTTTGGCGATGGTAGTTTGTCATCTGTTCAAGATACCATTGCATCGCACCAATACTTAACGCCGGGTATTTACCAGCCTGTATTAATTATGAAAGACAGCGCAGGTTGTAGTGCTGCATTTGGGCTGCCTACCACTGTTTTGGTTGACTCTTTAAAACTTGACATAACACCCTCGCCAATGGCTATTTGTAAGGCTGGGGTTATCAATTTTACCAATAAAGTAGTGAGTGTTTCAGATGGTTTAAACCCTGCTTCTACAGCGTATCATTGGGTATTTGGTACAGGTAATGCAGCCGATACAAGTAACAACGCAAGTACACTATTTAACTACACTAATGTGGGTAAATATCCTGTTACCTTGCAAGTTTCAACGGCGTCTGGTTGTAGTAAAACAGTGGTAGATACAGTAGAAGTAAAGCCTGTGGCTATTACTACTATTACATCACCTGCAAGTATTTGCGAGCATGATGCAGCAACGTTTACAGCAACATCTACTATTGCTACTAATGCTACTTATCTATGGAGTTTTGGTAATGGTAATACTGCTAATGGTTTATATCCGCCACCACAAACATTTACCTCGGTTGCAACGCCTTACAATGTGGCTTTAGTAAGCACTTACAACGGTTGTAACGATACTACCTTTACTACCATTAAAGTGTTACACAATCCTGTGGTAAACTTGGTACCAAATCTTACAAATATTTGCTTGGGCGATTCGTTATTACTCACAGCTCACGATGGTACTATTTACCAATGGCAAGCCAATGCACCTTCGGCTAGTAATACGTTTATAGTAAAGCCTACAATAGATACTAAGTACTTTGTTACCGTTACTAATGCTGTTGGCTGTTCTAGCATTGATTCTGCTGTTATTACTGTGTCGCAACCTTTTAATGTAAGTGTGTTGCCCGATGTAATTTTGTGCCTTGGTAGTACTACCAAATTACAAGCTAGTGGCGCAGATTATTACCGATGGATATTTAATACTACGGGCTTATCGGCTACCAATATTGCCAATCCTTTGGCCAACCCAATTGTTACCACCAAATACACGGTTGTTGGTTACGATAATGCAGGTTGTTTTACAGATACCAATAGCATTAATGTTACGTTAGCGCCTTTGCCTATAGCAAATGCGGGACCAGATTTATTAGTAGGTACAGGTACTTCTGCCAACTTAAATGGTACTGGTAGCAGCGATGTGGTTAGTTGGTTATGGTCGCCAGCAAATTACTTAAACTGCAATACTTGTCAGGCCACCATTACTACACCACGTACCGATATTACTTACACACTTACAGCCACTACACAGTATGGTTGTAAGGCTTCAGATGCAATGAATATTAAGCTAAATTGTATCCAAAGCAACTTGTTTATACCATCAGGATTTACACCTAATAATGACCCACTTAATAACGTTTTCTATCCATTGGGTAAAGGCATTAAAAACGTGAGATATTTTACCATTTACAATAGAACTGGTGAGAAAATATTTGAACGTCAGGGCTTTAATGTAAACGATAAATCTGCGGGCTGGAACGGCAAGATTAAAGGCAATGAAGCTGCTTCGGGTGTGTATATATACGTGATAGAAGTTGAGTGCGATACTGGTGATATTTTCTCAGAAAAGGGTACTGTTACTTTAATTAGATAAGTTAGTAAAATAGGTTTGGCACTTACAGCCAAACCTATTTTGGTGTTAGTATGTTGTTGTTTAATTAAATAGCATCTGCTATTGTAAAATCAATTGCTTTACTACAAAGTTTGGCTCAACAATAAATTGTCGTTTCTTAATTTTCGCTGCTTTAAACGCATCACTAAATTGTATAGCTTCAACGTTAGTTAAGTTTACAGAGCGTTTAAAGTGATCTACAATTTTGCTTTTATTGTTCATCTTTACATAAAGCCTAAAACCTTACAGCGCAGTGTATACAGGTGTTTTAATGTCGTGATAAAACAAAAAAGTCCAGTTATCGGCTACACCTTTTTCCCACCATTGCTGCCTTAGTTGCATACACTTTTTACCATCATAATCGTACTTAGCTACAAACTTACTTTTCATCTGCTGCAATTGTGGGGCATCATCGCCACCAAAAAACAACAGTTCACCATCTTTTTTTAGCCAAAATACTTGGTGATAGGGGCTATGTGCACCCGTAATTTGGTGCGTAATAAAACCATCAATTACGCCGTCACCATCTAGCCAATGTACTTGTGGGTTATTTTCTAAAACACCAATTTCTTCGTTCATAAAACTAGGAAAACCTGTTTCTATAGCATAGGCAAATTCTTTGCGCTGCACATAAAAAGTAGCATTAGCGAAAGACAAATGGTAATTGCCAAAACTGTCTCTTTTGCTAAGTCCACCAGCATGGTCTTTGTGTAAATGGCTCATCAACACTTTGGTAACTGCGTTTGGTTCTATACCATTAGCCAATAAGTTTTGGTGTATTTGTAGCTTGCCATTTGCGCTAAAGCCAAGCCCCGTATCTATTAGGTAAATATCGTTATCGGTAACAATGGCAAATGGTTGCACCTCTACAAGTAAGCTGCCCATAGGGCGCTGCTGTAAATTATCGGCCTCTAAATTAAATGGCACAAAAATTTTGGTTTGATCTATGGTAAACGAACCTTCCGAAAGGGGTATTATTTTCATGGTGCGAATTAGTAAAGTTTAATAAAGTAATGATGTAAAATGATAGTAGAGTTATCATTTCTACGATGTTTTGAGATGCATTTTTCAACCTCATTCAATGATTTTATTGGTTGTACTTTTTCGTATTCATAAGCCCATGACAATTGATTACCTGTAAATTCTTCTTTGCTTTTTACAAAAATCCACCCATTTATTTTCTCTATCCAAGTTATACAACTATCATTTTGTACATAGCCAAACATGCCGCAAATAGATAAATGCCCACCATGTTGTTTTAGTTTAAACCGTTCAATACCGCCTCTGTTTTCGCCATAAACATATTGATGGTTAGCGGAAGTATTAGAAAGCCTTTTGGCTTCAAACTCAATAATGGTAATGGGTTTTGCACCTCTTGTCAAAATCACTACACCAATGTCTGTCTCTTTATCAGAGGCTTCTTGTGTTGGGTTCTTACCAAAATTAAAAGGAAAGAAACCTTCTTTCATTTCATCACAAAGACAAGCGTTAAAATGATAAACTAGAAAATCACTAATTCTGTTCTCTTTATCAGAATCTTTATTAGCTAAATAGTAAACAGGAAATTCTGAAATATTGCGGTCTATAAAAGTCAAGATAGTTTTTACCTCTCTGCTTGCCTCTGTGTTAAGGTCATTGGCGCTTGGTGCATGATATGTGTTTATGTTGTCCCGAAGCATTAATAATAATGGGCTTTTACATAGTCAGCAAATGTTTCGTCAGCGTCTCTTAGGGCAATAGATTGTAGCCAATAGCGTAATTGTTTAGGTTTTGCTAGTATAATTGTGTCTTTACCATACACTTTTACAATTCGTTGTATGTGGATGCTTTTCCCTTTCTTTTTTTCAGTAGGAATAATTGCTTGGATATACTTTTCCAAGTCATTTGCTACTTCAACAACAGCCTTATGCTTTACTTCGCTATACTCAAAGTGAAGGGCATAGTAGTTGCCTGCATCTAACACTTTATACAAACGAAACGCTTTTGCATCTTCTTGATAAACGCTGTTTAGGGTTTGACAGAAGATTTCGGAGAAGGCTTTTATTTGGGTGTCTGTAGTTATCTGAAAAAGTTCGGGTTCACTACTTTTCAGTTTATAAGTTAGAACATCATTTAAGATGATTTTATCAGCTAAAGAAATTTTAATTGCTTTACTATTTTCAGGATAGGGTAAATTCATCAAATCTTCTTTGATAAGAGCAGTTGCTCTATTAATTGATACTTGACCACTTGTACAGGCAATATAAAATCTTAGGAAGTCGGAATATTCATTAATATAATTGAATAGGCTTTCTAATTCCTGTCTATCTTTTTCAGGTGCGTGTATACCAATTATTTTGTCTTTAAATACAATGTATTCATCCGAAAGAAAAGTCAAAAGTTTGTATTGTCCTAAGTTTGCTTTTAATAAAATATGTGGTGGTGTGTATATCTTTTCGCTTCTAGGTCGGTGGAATTTTTGTGTAGTACAATTCTCTGTTTGTTGCCAATCAACGCCATATTCTTTAAAAGCTTTTGTTGGTAAAAATGTTTTGCCCGTTATATAATTGCAAGAACTTCCCCTTTCACTTGCAATAAACCCCTCGCCAGCTTTCCAGCCGTTTGCTTCTTTTTTTTCTACAAATTCATTTATTGTTCTTAAACCTGACGTTCTAGAAATCAAAGGCACAATTCTACCACCACCCAACAAATTTGATTTCCACACATACGGGTTTTCAAGAACAGCTTTTTTATCCACACTATGAAAATCATAGTGATCTAATTCTAAGAATAGTTTGTTAACGTTAGAGAATGTTCTATTTGCTATAATGTGAACTACATCTAAATTATCTGGTAAAGTTTTTTGTAAAAAAATTGCCGCAGTTGCAATTGTTCTTTTGCCCCATAAAACGTTAGCCAGTTTTGTAAAATCAATTATCTGCAAAAGGTTGTTTTGCGTGAAAAGAGCGGTTTTAAAATCCTTATCTTTTTGGTACAAAAATGGGCCAGATGGTTGTATCAAACAAAGCATAGCATCTTGTTTCAACAACTTTGTTGCTTGTACTAAAAAATGCAAGGCAGGGTTATTATCTGGTATTTTTATATCGCTTTTGTACCCAATTGTTTTCTCTAAATTTTTAAAATGAATTTCTCTGTTGGGTTCTTTGCCATTAACCGCCTGAAGGTTAAACGGCGGATTACCAATCACTAAATCAAAGTAATTAGGTGGTGTATTGGTAATGTATTTAAAAAAGTCTTTTGCAATAATATTCTTGTCGCCTAAGTCAGGAAACTTCAATATTTGCCAAGTAGGTGGGTTTAAGTCCACTTCATCTAGCAATGCTAAAGCCAAACTAAAAACAGATAAACGGATAGCATCTTCTTCAATATCTACTCCGTAAATACTGTTTATTAATAGTCGCTTCAATTCACTTAAAGATGGTCTAACCAATTCCTTTGTTTCTAGCCATTTTTCATAACGCCACCATTGAATAATGCGTTTATAGGCTTTTACCAAAAAAATACCCGAGCCACAGCTTACATCTATTACTTTAAAGTTTTGTTGTGGTGTTTTTAGTGGCATACACTCATCTACCAAAGTACTCACAATCATTTCTGGTGTGTACACAATATCCTTACTATTTGTAAGTAGTGTTTCATAAACAGAACTGATTAATTCAACTGGTAAATGAGAAAACGAATATTGTGGCCAAAGCACAAACTCGCCTTTAGTTGTAACGTTGCCATCTAAATAATCAGCTAAACTTTTAACCTCAGATTGGTTAATAGCTTTACGTTGTTCAACTTCTTTTTCTTTGTGCCACTTAAATATTTTTCCATTAAAGTCTTCGGCTAAATGGTCTAATAAATCTAACAGTTGTCCTGTTCTAATTACCTCGCAAAAATTGGCACATTGAAAATTATTCTTAAAATATTTTTTTGAAAAATAGCCACTCTTGTCGTCTCTTTCTTCTAAATATTTTATTAGCAAACATTGAACTAAAAGTTTCAGTGCCGTATGCTTATTTAATCCTGTGTTTTTTTGAAAATCGAAATATACTTTTTGTAAACCGTCTATTAAATCACGGTATGCAGATGTTTTAAATTGAAAATTGTTTTTGCTGTTTTCTTCCTCCCAAAACAAACCATCATCAAAGTTTTTGGCAGAGAAATCTTTAATAGCTTGTCCGGTAAGTTGTATGGTTTTAAAGGCGTGGTTGGCAATATCGTCATCTACTTTTTCTCTAGCGTCAAATACCTGAACTTGGTCTTTTTCTATAACAATATATACTGGTACTTGACAGCCGCTCCACACCTTAATGTGGATGTCTTTTTTATCTTTATCTGTGATTTTTTTTTCTGTATTGTTGTAAATATAAATCTGCGGTACAGCACCCCTGCCATCATTAAAGTAGCGGAAGTAAACCGCATCTGCATCGAACTTTTTTTTTGCAGTTTCTAAAGCAAATAATTCTTGTGGGGTTAGGTTGCTGTTTTCAAAATCGGCTGTTAATATCACGTTACCATCTTCTTCCCCTTTTTTTAGGGTAAAGTCGAGTGCTATAATATTTTGCTCGAAAGATGAAACAACCATTGTTCTAAATTCTTGTATTCGCACAAAAATAGCTTAGTTGATGTTCTAATAAAGTTGTTTTTAGAAATAAATTCAGCATTCATTTTTATGCACATTTTACACGGTTTTACTAGCTGCCATAGCCCTAAAAACCAAAACAACACCGCCGTAGCATTACTACTTCGGCGGTGTTGTTTATCCAAACTTTCTATTCCTCTACATACCCTAATTTCTCTCTGTATTATGTGTGTTTTCTTAAAGCAATAATGGCAGTTGTTTTCAATTCACCCCATGCACGCTGCTAGCTCATGGTGCAGGTTGTTTCTATGTTTGGTAGCCCTTTGTGCTTTGCATGTTTCTTTCTCTTTTTTAGATGTTATAAATTATCAGGGGCTTTATCGTAACACCATCTGCCTATCGGCATCTAAGCGCAGCATAATGAAAATAAGAATGGTAAAGTCTACAAGCGATAAACCACCGTAACTGATTAATGGTAATGGAATACCAATTACTGGGCACAAGCCTACCGTCATGCACACATTTACCACAATGTGAAAGAAGATAATGCTGGCTACGCTGTAGGCATATACACGGCTAAAAGTGCTTCGCTGACGCTCTGCAATGGTGATAATGCGAAATAATAAAAATAAGTACAAGCCTAAAAATGCGGCACAGCCACTTAAACCAAAGGCTTCGCCAAGGCTTGTGAAAATAAAGTCTGTGCCTTGCTCGGGTACATATTTACCCCTTGTTTGGGTGCCTTTTAAAAAGCCTTTGCCAAATAAACCACCCGAACCAATGGCAATTTTACTTTGGCGCACATTGTAGTCATCGGGTTTTTTGGCGGCTTTTTCTTTATCGGTTACACGTTTTTTTGCACTACGGTTTTGGCTACAATCGTACTCTTTACCCACCATGCTATAAATACGGGCACTTTGATGGCATTGCAACACATTGTTGAAAATATAAGGCACCGCAAAGCGCTGAATACCTACGCATATTACCCAAATACCAATGATGGCAGCAAGCAGTTTTTTGCTGCGTTTTATTTGCTTGCGCAAAACGTAAATAATAATGCCTGCAATAACTGTAACTGCAATTGCTAGCACATTGGGGCTAAGTAATAGGGTAGCCACAACTAGCACACCAAAAGAAAAACCAATAATTAGCAAAGCCGGTGGCAAGCCCTCACGGTACATAACAATAAAGAACGAGAAATATACTAACGCAACGCCAGTTTCATTTTGCCCAATTGATAATATTGCTGGTACTAAAGCAATAGCAGCACCTGTGAGTTGCGATTTTATTTTGGTAAAATCGGTTTCTTGCCGTGCGAGATATTTGGCTAAAGCTAGTGCAGCAAATATTTTACAAAGTTCGGCAGGCTGTAAATTGAAGCCACCGCCAATACCTATCCAACTTCTAGAGCCTTTAATATCTTTACCAATGGCAAAAGTGGCTAGCATTAACACTATGCCAAAGGCGTAAAACAAATTGGCAAAAGCGGTAAACAGCTTACTGTCTGACAGTAAAATAAACGTAGCTACAACAAGCGATAAACAGAAGAAGAAAAACTGCTTGCTATAGTTGGTTTTGCCACCTAAAAAGGTTGCCAACACATCTGCACCTGGCTTGTACTCAACCATAAAAATGCACAGAATACCAATAACTACTAGCAAAATATATAGCCACACTACTACCCAATCTATACCTCTAGAAACTTTTGTATTGTAATTCTTAGCCATTGTGTGTTAAGCCTTTGCGTTTTTCTTTGAAAAATATTTGCGTTCTTCTGTTAAAATAGCAGCACTTGTTGGTAACACTTTTTTATTGTTGTTAACTGGTTTTGGTGCTATTGGTTTGGGCTTTGGATTGTTAATTAATGTGTCTTCAAATTCATCATCTTCAAGCGTGTCTTGTGGTTCTTTATCTCTTTGTAGTTCTAGTAAATGCGCATCTTTTGCTTGCTTAATAGAATCCATCATTGCTATTTGCTTAAACATTCTTGCGGGGATAAGATTTTTATTTTCAAACTCTTTAAGCATAGCCTGTCTTTCACTTCCACGAATTGTATCTCTTAAATATTTCTCTACCATTAAACTAGCAATAGGTGCAGCCGCCCAGGCACCTTGTCCTGCATTTTCACAAATAACTGCAATTGCAATTTGGGGATTTTGTTTTGGAGCAAAAGCACCAAAAAAAGAATGGTCTTGTTGTTTAACACCATGATCGTTGTTTTCAACTGTACCAGTTTTGCCACACATAACAATATCAGGAATTTTAGAACGTGCAGCAGTGCCATAGTCTACAACTGCTTGCATACCGTTTTGAACAGCTAAAAAAGCAGATTCGGGAATTCTTACGTCTGAAAAATGTTTTGTTTTAAAGTTGGTTAGCAAGTCAAATTCGTCACCATTTTCTATTGAATCTATAAGGTGTGGTGTATAGTACCAACCCTTGTTAGCAATAATTGCCATTACATTTGCTAGTTGCAACATTGTAGTTTCAACCTCGCCTTGCCCAATTGCATTAGATATAAGGTTACAAGCGTAGAACTTTCCACCATTCTTCTTTTTGTAAAATGATGAAGTTGGTAGATTGCCTCTTTTTTCTGAGGGCAAATCAATACCCAATCTTTGCCCCAAGCCAAAGGATGAGGCGTATTTATTAAACACCGTTAATCCGCTATCGGCACCACCATACCTTGGTTGTTCTAATAATTTTTTAAAAACTGTTGAAAAATAGGTGTTATCGCTATGGGCTACTGCATCTGTAAAACTAAATGTTCCTTTATCTAGGCATTTTGGTTTGCCTGTGCCACAGCCTGAAAAGTAGCCAGCACATGATATTGTTGTTTGTTCGTCAATTACACCTTCTGTAAGACCAATAATACCCGAAACTGTTTTAAACGTAGAACCAGGTGAATATTTTGTTCCTAAAGCTCTATTGTTAAAAGGCAGTCGAGGGTCTAAAATCATTTCGTTAATGTGCTTTTTACGTTGGTTGCCTGTTAAGTAATTTGGGTTATAAGTAGGCGCACTTATCATACATAAAATGCCTCCTGTTCTTGGGTCTATAGCTACAATACTGCCTACTTTATTGGTCATTAATTTTTCGCCCAATTGTTGTAATTCTACATCAATACTTGAGTACAAATTTTTACCTGCAACAGCCGTTGTATCAAATTCGCCTTTTTCAAATGGGCCTTGTATGCGGCCCTTATTGTCACGTATAAAACGTTTTACGCCTCGCTTACCCATCAATACTTTTTCGTAGCTGCGTTCAAGCCCTGTAAAGCCTACATAGTCGCCACTTTCATAGCCTTCATCTTTATATTTACGCAAAAAAGCAGTATCTACTTCCGATGTGTAACCAAGTACTGCAGCACCCGTATTGTAAGGGTAGCTACGCACCGAACGATCGCTTAGTAAAAAGCCAGGAAACTTGTACATATTTTCGTTTAGTCGTGCATACAATTCAGGGGTAAGTAGCGGTTCAAAAATACTTGGCCTTACACTACCATTTTTAGAAATAAGGTCTTTAATGCGTTTGCGATAAGTGGCAGTATCTATGTTTAGCAAATTGCAAATGCCTAGTGTATCTGTACCCTTGGTTTCGTTTGGTGTAACTACAAGGTCGTAGGTAATTGTATTTTCTAGTAAAGCCTTTCTTTTTCTATCGAAAATAATACCTCTATCAGGGTAAATAATACGTCTGTAAATGGCATTGTTTTTGGCCTCTATTTTATACTTTTTTGAAAATAGTTGTAAGTTTACTAGCTGCCCAATAATGATAAGGAAAACAATACCAAAAATAATTTTGATAACGCCGCCGCGACTTTGGTTAAATACCGACATATAAAATTGAGTAAATTGTTAGATGTAGCTTCGAAGAAGTAACTGTAAAATTGCTGTTTTGTTGCGTAAGCCACAAGAAAATTTTAAAGAAATACAAAACCTTAAACACCTTTTAAAATTGTGCCGCTTAAAGCCAGTATTTATCTTGTAAAAGTGCTAAAAAATGTAGTGTTTATGCGTTTGTTCTAAACTTACCTTTTCTAAAAAATAGTAGTTCAATTATGGCAATTAATAAAATGCTGATGCCTGTTGTACCAAGCACTTTACCAAAAAAGAATAAAGCATTTCCAAAGTTTAGCCACTCAATTAATGTAAGGTAGGCGTGGTGTATAAAGGTAAAAAACACGATGTATAGGGCATAAGGCGCAATGCCCATACTTTTTACACTAGGTTCTGTGTAACTAAGTTCTATAGTATCTTGGGGTATTAGAATATTTATAATGTAAGGGCGTAAATAGGCAATTAATGTACAAGGTGCAGCATGCAAGCCCATGGTGCCTGTAAAATAATCAAGCGTTAATCCCGTAGTAAAACCTACGGCCAGCAACCAAAAGCGATTGATATTAAATGGTAGCCAAAGTATGTACAAGAAGTAAAAATACGGCACTATAAATTGATGCAATGGTCGTATATAGTTAAGCATATATACCTGAACTAGTATAAATAGTAAGAAACGTGAAATATTTTTCAATAAACTACTCATTGGGTTTTAGTTTATTTTCTAGTGCCACTTGTTCTGCATAGCGAACATTGTAAACCAAATTCACAAAACTGATGCTGTAAAAATTAGTAGCTGTTTTTATTTTAAGTGTATAAAAATTACTCGCAGGGTCAGCAGAAATACCCGCCACCGTGCCAATCATTATTTGAGAAGGAAACTTAGCAGAATAATTACTTGTAACCACCGTATCGCCTTTTACAACTTTGGCACTTTTAGGAATATTTTTTAGCGTAACAAAAGATGGGTCTTTACCATCCCAATCAATACTACCAGCAATATTATCCTTCTTCAACATGGCACTCACACTGCTTTTTCGGTTTAGGAGACTCATAACGATACTATAATTATCGCTAACCGAAACTACTGTACCTACCACACCTTCGGGGCCTATAACGCTCATGTCTTTCTTCACACCTTGCAGCGAACCACGTTCCAGGGTTAAGAAGTTATTTTCAAGTGTAACAGGATTAGCCACTACTACTGCCGGTAAAAATATGTATTTTCTGTAGCGGTTAAGTGTATCTTTTATGGTGGTATCTATCACTATTTTTTTACTACTATCAGGTGCAGAAAAATTCGATTGCAATTGATTTCTCAGCTTTGCATTTTCAGCAGCCAATTGTCTATTGGTTTCTTTTAGGCTGAAATAAGCATACACACCATTGTACTGCGAGTTTAATTTGCCAGTAATCTCATTGATATGTAACGAAAAAAAAGCATCGTGTGTTTTGCTACTTTTAATGAGCATAACAACACAAAATATCTGCAATATAATAAAGCAGACAAGTGTGAACGATGTGCGAATTAAGATGATGATATTTTTCACAAAAAGTCAATGGTGAATGGTGAATGGTCAATAGTCGATGGTCGATGGTCGATGGTCGATGGTCGATAGTCAATAGTCGATGGTCGATGGTCGATGGTCGATGGTCGATGGTCGATGGTCAATAGTCGATGGTCGATGGTCGATGGTCGATGGTCAATAGTCGATGGTCGATGGTCAATAGTCAATAGTCGATGGTCGATGGTCGATGGTCGATGGTCGATGGTCGATGGTCGATGGTCGATAGTCGATGGTCGATAGTCAATAGTCGATAGTCAATAGTCGATAGTCAATAGTCGATGGTGAGTAGCAAGCAATTTTATTTCACTTTTGACTTCTCACATTTCACTTTTCACGTCTCACGTCTCACTTCTCACTTCTCACATTTCACGTCTCACATTTCACGTCTCACATTTCACGTCTCACATTTCACTTCTCACGTCTCACATTTCACTTCTCACATTTCACATTTCACATCTCACATTTCACATCTCACATCTCACATTTCACTTCTCACATTTCACGTCTCACTTCTCACATTTCACGTCTCACATTTCACTTCTCACATCTCACTATTCACTTCTCCCTACTTCATTATAAAAGGAAAACGTTGATAATTTTTTAATGCTAAGCCCGTGCCACGTACCACGCTTTTAAGTGGATCATCGGCAATATGTACAGGTAATTTAATTTTGGCACTTAAACGCTTGTCAAGGCCACGTAACAACGAACCGCCACCTGTTAAGTACAAACCACGTTTGTAAATATCAGATGCTAATTCTGGTGGTGTTGTTTCAAGTGCTTTTAAAATAGCTTCTTCTATTTTAAAAATACTTTTATCCAATGCCTCTGCTATTTCTTGATAGCTTACCATAATTTGTTTAGGAATACCAGTTACAAGGTCGCGGCCATTTACTGGTAAGTCATCTGGCGGATTGTCTAAATCTTTCATAGCAGCACCAATCTGAATTTTAATTTGTTCAGCGGTACGCTCACCAATTAATAAACTGTGATAGCGGCGCAAAGCTTCCATAATATCTGCGGTAAATTCATCGCCGGCAATACGAATACTTTGGTCGCACACAATACCTGCAAGGGCAATTACAGTAATACCAGTAGTACCGCCACCAATATCTATAATCATATTACCTACTGGTTCTTCTACATCTATACCTATACCAAGTGCAGCAGCCATTGGTTCATGAATCATATACACTTCTTTCGCACCTGCTTGCTCGGCACTGTCACGTACTGCACGCTTTTCTACCTCTGTAATAGACGAAGGAATACAAATTAACATTCGCCAGCTTGGTGGAAACAAAGGTTTTTTAGGATACACTAGTTTTATCAACTCACGAATCATTAATTCCGCAGCGTTAAAATCTGCAATTACACCATCTTTCAATGGTCTTACTGTGCGTATGCTTTCGTGTGTTTTTTCATGCATCAACAAGGCTCTTTTACCTACCGCCAAAACTTCTGTTGGGTTATTTCTGTTAAGAGCAATAATTGAAGGCTCGTTTACTACTATTTCATCGTTATGAATAATCAAGGTATTTGCTGTACCAAGGTCAATCGCTATTTCTTGCGAAAAAAAATTAAATAATGCCATTATATAGAGGGACTTTATACGTGTTGTTTGTGAATAGCTGCAAATGTGGTAGAAATAAGTGAAATTAACAACGTAAAAAACGTGTAATAATTAGGTTGTGCATAGATATTAACACCTAGTGTACAAATTTTACCTGATTTACTGGTTTTGCCACAAAAATCTATCCAATAAATACACCATTTTGTAGCAATATACTAGCATTTTGCAAATGTTTTTTATTTGTTTACTAGCACAAGATTGTTTCTAAAATAATGCCAAAAACTGGTTAAATAATAAGCTGCCATAATTTTAACACCGATAAAAATTTAGTTGGCAAAAAATAGTTTTATGAGTGACTAAACGTAGTTTTTAGGGCAAAAAAATTAAACCGTGTTACCTGTTTATCAATTAATTTATTGTTTAACTCTTGCGGCTATTTCATTTTGCCTTAATTTCACGCCTCAAATTAAAGGCATCCTATTTTATGGCAGAGGTAATATTAATGCCCCGTTTAAGTGATACAATGACAGAAGGCGTTATTGCAGCATGGCACAAAAGCGTTGGCGAAAAGGTAAATAAAGGCGATTTATTGGCTGAAATTGAAACAGATAAAGCCACAATGGAGTTAGAAAGTTACCAAAATGGTATTTTATTACACATTGGTACAGCAAATGGTGGTAAACTTCAAGTAAATGATTTATTAGCAATTATAGGTAAAGCAGGTGAAGATGTAACTGCCCTAATTGCCGCAAATAGTGGTGGCGCAAGTGCGTTAACGGTTAATAATAAACCTACCACAGACGAAGCAGCTAATAAGCTAGAACCTGTAACTAGCAACCAGCTACCAACCACCTCAATAGATGCTTCTGCAATGGAAGAAGTGGTATTAATGCCACGCTTAAGCGATACAATGACCGAAGGTGTAATTGCAGCTTGGGTTAAAAATGTAGGCGATACAGTTAAAAAAGGCGATGTATTAGCAGAAATTGAAACCGATAAAGCTACTATGGAACTAGAAAGCTATAAAAATGGTAAGCTTTTATTTCAAGGTGCTAAAGCAGGCGAGAAAATTTTAGTAAACGATTTATTGGCCATTATTGGCGAAGATGGTTTAGATGTAAATGCTATTGTTGCTAGCCTTAAAGGTGGTACTAAAGCGTTAACAGTTGAGCCTCAACCGTCAACAGAAAAGGCACCTGCTGCGCCTACTTTTGTAAACGAAGGCAGAATTTTTGCTTCGCCATTAGCTAAGAAGGTGGCCGCTGAAAAAGGCATTGGCTTGAAATATGTAAAAGGTACTGGCGACAATGGTAGAATTACCAAAAGAGATATTGATAACTACACACCAACTGCTGCACCACTTGCAACGCCTGTTACGTCAACTGTACCAGCAACCAGCAACCAGCAACCAGCAACGGCTTTTGGTACTGTAAGTTTTGATGAAGTACCAGTAAGCCAAATGCGTAAAGTAATTGCTAAGCGCTTAAGCGAAAGTTTATTTACTGCACCACATTTCTACTTAACCATGAGTATTAATATGGATGCTGCAATTGTGGCTCGAAATAAAATGAACGAATTGGCTAAATCTAAAATTAGCTTCAACGATATGGTATTGAAAGCAACAGCACTTTCTTTACTACAACATCCAAAAATTAACAGCAGTTGGTTAGGCGATAAAATACGTACCAACCACCATGTAAACATTGGTGTAGCTGTAGCGGTTGATGAAGGTTTATTGGTACCAGTTGTACGTTTTGCAGATGGTAAAAGCCTAAGCCAAATTAACGCTGAAGTTAAAGATTTTGCACAAAAAGCAAAAGATAAAAAATTGCAACCTAGCGATTGGGAAGGAAGTACATTCACTATTTCTAACTTAGGTATGTTTGGAATAGATGAGTTTACTGCTATCATTAACCCACCAGATGCTTGTATTTTAGCCGTTGGTGGTATTTCTCAAGAGCCAATTGTAAAAAACGGTGCTATTGTAGTAGGTAACATTATGAAAGTAACCCTAAGCTGCGACCATAGAGTAGTAGATGGTGCAACAGGTGCTGCATTTTTACAAACATTAAAAAGTTTGTTAGAAGAACCGGTAAGAATGTTAATCTAACAATGCTTAACTAATTTATAAAGCTTTAAAGTTTAAACCTTCAGCATTTGCTGGAGGTTTTTTTGCCTTTAAAATTGTATTGGTATCACTAAAAAAAAATGGTTTAAATCTTTATCACCACAGTCAAAACTGGCAATTTTTGTATCGTTATGTAAAAGAGAAAACTTTAAGTGAGATAGTAGTATAGAAATACAATAGCCTTTATGCAAGTTTAAAAGTAGTGTTGTGAAAAGTGAAATGTGAAACGTGAAATGTGAATGGTGAAATGTGAAACGTGAAAAGTGAAAAGTGAAAAGTGAATGGTGAAATGTGAATGGTGAAAGGTGAAACGTGAAATGTAAATGGTGAAATGTGAATGGTGAAACGTGAAAAGTGAAAAGTGAAATGTGAAAAGTGAAACGTGAAAAGTGAAAAGTGAAATGTGAATGGTGAAACGTGAAAAGTGAAA
>JASGCX010000023.1:0-7325 GCA_030053925.1 Flavobacterium sp. | reverse complement strand
GTGAAACGTGAAAAGTGAAAAGTGAAATGTGAATGGTGAAACGTGAAAAGTGAAATGTGAATGGTGAAATGTGAATGGTGAAACGTGAAAAGTGAAATGTGAAACGTGAAATGTGAATGGTGAAATGTGAATGGTGAAAAGTGAAAAGTGAAAAGTGAATGGTGAAAGGTGAATGGTGAAAAGTGAAATGTGAATGGTGAAAGGTGAATGGTGAAATGTGAATGGTGAAATGTGAATGGTGAAACGTGAAAAGTGAATGGTGAAAGGTGAATGGTGTTAATGCCTAAAAAGAGTTGACCCTTATTTACTTCTGTTTTTGAAACCTTATTTTTCAAACCCTTATCTAGCAACTTGTTACATCTTTCTCAATTCTTGCCACTTAAAACTGTTGTGGGTGCTAACCTAAGTAATTTAATTATTGTTGTTGGATATGGATTTGAAATTAGGGCGTTTGCTACCTTGAAAGCATTGCTATTGCTGAAAAGTAGATAGTGATTTGAAAACAGGCAGACTTTTTTGGGAGGTACTTTTTGGTTGGAATATTAGGCTTTGTTTGCTTTTTTTCTGTTTATATTTTTCTATGATGGCTACAATTATTGTGAAATTTATTTAGGGCAAAAGTAGCACTAAATTATAATGAACTTTCTGAGGCTTTATGGGTGCTTTTGTGGTTAAAAAAATCTTTGTATTCTTAGCATCCTTTGTTTCTTTGTGTGAAATACTTTTATGTTAGATCAAGCACCTTCAAAAGATCCGCTTCACGGCTTAACACTCGAAAAAATTGTGACACATTTATACGAGTCACTTGGTTGGGAAGAATTAGGTAATCAAATAAATATTAAGTGCTTTAAAAGCAATCCATCGGTACAATCAAGTCTTAAATTTTTGCGTAAAACACCTTGGGCTCGCACCAAAGTAGAAGATTTTTACAAGTACGCTTTAAGAAAGAAGTTGTTGAAATAAGTATGCAATTATTGAAAAAAAATTTTTAATTATTTCATACTGGTTAATATATTTGAGTTTTAAAAAAAAATTATGAATACCAAAATGAAACTTCTTTTTACAATTATTGTGATTGCTGGCTTTTGTTCTAGTTGTGGTGTCACGCAAAGTGCTTTCAGAAAAAGGTTAGCAGTAATTGATGCGCCAGCAGATTTAAAAATAAAAAATCTAAAAACTGGTAAGTTGATAGAAATAAAAATGAAAGTAAGTAGAAGTGAACAAACTGGTTATAACGTAGTTACCGCATATAAAACACCATCTATTAATTTAAAAGTAAAGAAAGGAACTATACTAGAGTTAGAATCTCAAGGGATAAAAAAAACAGTAGAATTAAAAGCAAAACCAAATATTGGTATGCTAGTTTTAGAAGGAATTTTTTCACTTGGAACTTTTGCAATTATAGACTTAGCATTTGGTGCAAACAAATCTTATAAACCACAACACCTTGACGTTCCTGCAATATTATCTGGCAAGCCTCAACGGTCAGAAAAAGAAATTAATCAATATATACGAGAAAACTCGCACTAGATATATAAGACAATGCTTAATAAAAAAGCCGCAAGTTTTTTAAACTTGCGGCTTTTATCATTTTTATTATTTGCTTCACCTAAATCAGCGGTTAAAACTCAGTTGTAAACTCTAAGTATTTTAAAAACTCAGCTTTTTTAGCTTCCTCTTTAAATGCACCGCTGTAAAAGGCAGTTACAGTACTACTGCTTTCATCTTTTACACCACGGCTGCTTACGCACAAGTGTTTGGCATCTATCACTACAGCCACGTCATTGGTACCTAAAACCTCTTGTAGTTTTTTGCCTATTTGCATGGTTAAGCGCTCTTGCACTTGTGGTCTTTTGGCAAAATATTCTACCAAACGGTTCAGTTTGCTTAAGCCAATTACTTTGCCACTGCTTATGTAAGCCACATGTGCACGGCCCATAATTGGTACAAAGTGATGCTCACAATTACTGTAAAACGAAATGTTTTTTTCTACCAACATTTCATTGTACTTGTACTTGTTTTCAAACAAAGCCATTTTAGGCATATTGGCAGGGTTTAAGCCCTGAAATATTTCTTTCACGTACATTTTTGCTACACGGTGTGGTGTACCTTTTAGGCTATCGTCTGTAAGGTCAAGGCCAAGCGTGTTCATAATAGCTTCAAAATGCTTCTCAATAGTTGCTATTTTTTCGTCTTCGCTAAGCACAAAAGCATCTGCACGCATTGGCGTATCTACTGCGGTCATCACATGATTATCTCCCATTTCATCTATCAATACATCAATCATCTCTATTTTGCCTTCACCATTAAGCTGGATATTCGACAAAGTTTCTTTCGGTTTCATACAATCTTATTTTTAAGTCCAAAGCTGCATCAATTTTTACCCGTAACAGGTTAAATATCACAATCGCAATATTTTCTGCTGTTGGGTTTACCGCCGCAAACTCTGTGGTATCTAAGTTTAAATTTTTATGGTCAAATTTGTCAAGCACTTGCTCTTTAACCAAGTTGCTCAATACCTTCATATCAATCACGTAGCCAGTTACAGCGTTGGGCAGGCCAGTAACTTGCACAATCAACTCGTAGTTATGCCCATGATAGTTTGCATTGTTGCAGTTGCCAAACACGCTTGCGTTTTCGGCCTCGCTCAACAACGGATTGTTCAGCCGATGCGCAGCATTAAAATGTTCTTTTCTAAAAACGGCTACTTTATTCATAGTCATTACAGCATTGCTAGTAAATATTTTTGTTACTAGCTTTGGTAGTTCCATCATTTTTAGTTGCGTTGCACACTTGTACGCTACAGCAAAAACAGAACACCAGTTTTCAATTTTAAAAATGCCAATTATTTTTCAATTACTAACTGCCCGGCACTGCGTAAAAAGTGTGTTTACCAAGTGGCCTTGCATAAATTAAGGAGCAACAGATAATTAGTAACAGAACTTCAAAAGTGTATGTAATACATGCTAATAACGTACCAATTACAAATTGTCAGTTGCTTGCAAAACTACGTACTATATAATAACCAATAAAGTTTCTGTTTTGTTTAAAAAGTGCCAATAAAAAAGTTAAACGATAATATCGAGCTTATAAATATCTTGAAAATAGAAAGTGCTATTTGGCTATAAATAATTTAAGAAAGGCGAACATAGCACCAAGTTGCGTAGCCCAAAATACAAAAGCCCACAAAATAAGTTTGCTTTCCATTTGTGCTAATTTAGTTTCTAAAGAGCCTTTAACTTCTGCTAAATCTTCTTTAGTAGCAAGTGTTTCAGACTTTCTTTTTACTTCTTCTTTAATTTCAAATTGTACAAAACTTACTAATTGCTCGGCTTCTTGTTCGCCAAGTTTTTTCTTTAAAACATTGAAGAGTTGAATTTCTGTGATGGTTATTGCTGCCATAGAAAAACGATTATGAAATTAAAATTACAATTTTTATCCAAAATATTCTACGTAAATTCTAGGTGTTTCGTATAGTTTAATGCAATGTAACTGCACCGTTGCAGGTAGGTGAGGGGTTAATTGTTCCCAAATAGCAATGGCTAAGTTTTCTGTGCTGCACATTTTGTTGGCCATAAAAGCAACATCAAGGTTTAGGTTTTTATGGTCAAGTTTATCTACCACATGCTCTTTTATAAGTTTGCTTAGTTTTTTTACATCGTACAAGAAGCCCGTTTCAGGGTCAGGTTGGCCTTTAATAGTTACAAACAAATCATAATTATGTCCATGCCAGTTTTCATTGGCACAAACGCCAAACATGGCTTCATTTTTTTCTTTACTCCATTTTGGGTTTGCTAGTTTATGAGCAGCATTAAAATGTTCTTGTCTAGTTAAATACACCATCTCTTTGCACTAAAATTTGGGCAAATGTAAGGTTTGGTAAAGTTTCGGTAAGTAACTGTTATTTAAACCTTGTAAATTCTCAACTTTGTAGCAATGAAAATTATTGTTACAGCCGCTACTTCTTTTGAAATACAACCAACAATGCAGGCATTTGCTAGTAGCAACGTGCATTTTCAGGTAACAGGTATTGGCATGTTGGCAGCGGCAGTTTCATTAACTAAGTTGGTATTGCAGCAGCAGCCAAGTATTGTTATGCAAGCTGGTATTGCAGGTGCATTTGATACGCATTTACCTTTAGGCAAAGTACTAGCCATTAATACCGAAACAATAGGTGATTTAGGCGTGCAAGAAAATGGCCATTGGCAAGATGTATTTGATTTGAAACTAGTTGATGCTTACAGCGTACCATTTACCAATAAACAATTACCAAACCCATATTTAGCGCAGCTAAATACATTGGCTTTAGAAGAGGTTTCTGCAATTACGGTAAACGAAATTTCTAGCAGTTGGCACCGCATTTTGCAGTTGCAGGCAAAGTATAATCCAGCAATAGAAAGTATGGAAGGCGCAGCGCTGCATTATGTTTGCAATAGCTTTCAAGTGCCATTTATTCAGTTGCGCAGCATTAGTAATTATATTGGTGAGAGAGACAAAACAAAATGGCAAATGCAACAAGCAATTACAAACTTAAACG
This sequence comes from Flavobacterium sp., assembly GCA_030053925.1. Taxonomy (GTDB): domain Bacteria; phylum Bacteroidota; class Bacteroidia; order Chitinophagales; family Chitinophagaceae; genus Parasediminibacterium. The sequence continues at coordinate 2,788 of JASGCX010000023.1, read as the reverse complement.
AGGCTTTAATTAAGCTGTTGCATACTTTAAATGTATAACCGCAAACTTCAAACTATAAACTAAGAAACTGTGAAACTGACTCTTGGCTTTTCGCCTTGCCCAAACGATACCTTTATTTTTGATGCATTGGTAAATGGCAAAATAGAAACTGATGGATTGGAATTTGATGTGCAATTAGAAGATGTACAAACCCTAAATGAGTGGGCAAAAGCAGGCAATCTTGATGTGTCTAAAATTAGTTATGGTGTATTGCCGTTGGTGCTAAACAATTATGTAACACTTAATAGTGGCGGTGCTTTGGGTAAAGGTGTGGGCCCATTATTAATTAGTAAGTGGGCAGTTGGCAGTCAGTGGTCAATTGATGATAAAACCATTGCAGTACCAGGTGTAAATACCACAGCGCACATGTTGTTTTCGTTGGCTTTTCCTAATGCTAACAACAAGCAATTTTTAGTGTTTAACCAAATTGAAGATGCGGTGCTAAGTGGCAAAGTAGATGCAGGTGTAATTATTCACGAAAATAGATTTACCTACCAAGATAAAGGCCTTATCAAGTTGATGGATTTAGGCGAATATTGGGAACAACAATTGCAAGTACCAATACCGCTTGGTGGTATTATTGCAAAGCGAGGTTTGGGCAATAATTTAGCTAAAAAGATTGACAGCTTAATTAAACAAAGCGTAGAATATGCTTTTGCAAATTATCCTAAACTAACCGATTATACAAGGCAACATTCACAAGAGATGAGTGAATTTGTAATGCGCCAGCATATTGATTTGTATGTCAATAATTATTCTATTTCGCTTGGCGATGAAGGCAAAAAAGCAGTAACAACAATGCTTGATGTGTATAGGCAATTGCATCCAGAAACAAGTATTGATAAGCAAAATATTTTTCTATAGCCTTGGTAAATTATACAAGCCCGATAGCTATGCGGTATGTGCCATTTTACTGAGACACCCTACTAAATTATGAACATACAACTACCAACAAAAAAAGGACAACCAAATACAAACCCAAACATTGAATTTAATCAATTAGTTATTGTGGGTGCAAATGGTTCAGGTAAAACAAGATTTGGTTCCCGTATTGAAGAAACATATTTAGGACAGACACATCGTATTTCTGCTCAAAAGTCCCTTTCATTTCCAACCGAAGTAAGTCCCACTACAAAAATTAGGGCAGAGAGAGAATTTTACTATGGATATTACTATCAACAGTATAACGAACAACAATTAATACAACAGAAAAAGGGACATCGTTGGGGCGGCAATTACAATACTTTCTTACTTAACGATTACGAAAAGTTATTAGTTCTCTTACACACTGAAGAGTATGAAGAATCTTTAAACTTTAAAGAAGGAAGAATAAATAAACCTGTTACTAAATTGGATAGAGTTCAAAGAATATGGGAATTAGTTTTACCCCATCGAAAACTATTAAAGAGAGCAGGTTTAATTGAAACATATCCAACAGGTAATGACCAGAATAAGTACAATGCCTCTGAAATGAGTGATGGCGAAAGGGTTATATTTTACTTAGTTGGTGAAGTGGTTTGTGCACCACAAAATTCAATTATTATTATTGATGAGCCAGAAATGCATATTCATAAATCACTTATTAAAACTCTTTTCGACCTCATAGAAATAGAAAGACCTGATTGCTCATTTGTTTATTTAACTCACGATATTGATTTTGCGTTTACGAGACAAAATGCGTTTAAAATTTGGGCAAAATCATTTGAAGGAAATAATATTTGGGATTATGAAATTCTAAATGAGGAAATGCCAATACCTGAACAGCTTTACCTTGAAGTATTGGGCAGTCGTAAGCCAGTGATATTTCTTGAAGGTGATAGTAGTAGTATTGACTATGAAATATATGAACAAGTTTATGGAGATTATACATTAAAGCCATTAGGCAGTTGTGAAAAAGTAATTCATTCTGTAAAATCATTTAATGAGCAAAACGGCTTTCATCATATTCAATCGTTCGGTATTATTGACAGAGACCGAAGACAAACAGAAGAAATGCCAAGATTGAATAGTAAAAAAATATGGGTTTTAGACGTTGCAGAAGCAGAAAACCTTTTGTTATTGGAAAATATCGTGAAAGCTTTAGCGACACATATGGGTAAAAACCCTGACGATGTTTTTAATGAAGTAAAAGCCAATTTACTTGCATTCTTTGCAGGACAATTGGAGCCTCAAATTATTCTTCATTATAAAGAAAGCTTAAGACGGGAATTTTTTGCCTTAAGCAATTTTGCTTCAAGAAATATCGCTGACACTTTAGTCGAGGTTGATGGGTTGTATGCTGGAATAAATAAACAACAATTATATGACAACATAAAAACTGACTTCGAGACTGTTGTTAACACAGCAGACTATAATGCAGTATTAAGAATTTTTAATCTCAAAAATGCTTTAATTCCGCAATCAAAAGTTTGCGAATTAATTGGAATAAAAAACAAAGAAGAATATTTGAAATTAGTCTTGACAATCTTAAAAAGGAAAGACGCAACGAGTGACTTAATCAAAGGCGAAATAGACAATCGAGTGATAAAAACGGCACATAACATTGGTATTGCTGCAAGTGGGGCTTGACGTTGAAACTTCGGCTGTTTGCATCGCTGTACTTTTGTTCCGGCAGAAGAATATCTATTTGGCTTTTTGTTGTTAACTTCAACTTCATATTTTCAATTGGGCAGCGGTTCCGGGCTGGACGTTATAAACCCAAAAAGTTCATTAGAGCCTTAACTCCCAATGACGGTCATTAGGAATTACT
>JASGCX010000110.1:0-9669 GCA_030053925.1 Flavobacterium sp. | reverse complement strand
CTAAAACAAAATTCCCAAACCTTTATTCAAAGTTTGGGAATAATAATCAATTAATTGAATTGATTATTTAGTTTCAGCAGTTACAGCAGGTTTGTTTACGCCGGCTGTCCATTCCATGCTAATTGCGCTTTTTTCAATTTTTAAATAGCTACCAGGGTTTACTTCAATTTGCAAAGTACCATCTTCATTTACTTTATTCACTGTACCGTGAATACCAGCAATGGTTACTACTTTAGCACCTTTTTGCAAATCTTCTATAAATTTCTTTTGCTCTTTTGCTTTTTTAGCTTGTGGACGAATCATAAATAACCAGAAAACCAATACAATACCACCCATCATTACTAACTGAATGGTGCCGGCACCACCACCTGCTTGTGGATTGCCCATTAAAATAATTGCGTTGAGAATAGACATGTTGTTTGTGTTTTTATAATGTAAAAAATATTAACTTTTTTTAAGTGGTACTTCATGTGGTATAGCAATTTTATTGTTGCTTTCGCCGCCAATAATCTCGCCTTTGAACATTAAATTATAATCGGCAGACATTGTGTTGGTTGTAACAATAATATACTTTATAATTTCTGTACCATGCGCTTTTTTTGTATCCAATTCGGCCGTTACTAAACCTTCTGCACCGGGTGCAATTGGTTGCTTGGTATAATCGGCAACCGTGCAACCACATCCTGGCCTTGCATTGATGATAATCAAGGGTTTTTTGCCAGTATTTTGGCAACGAAACTTAATTTGAATTTTCTCGCCAAGTTTTGCAGTACCAAAGTTTACAGCCGTATCTAACCATTTTACAGTTGTAAAATTAGCCGTATCGTTTAATACAGCCATTTCAGTTTTTTTATTTTCCTTCAACTCATCTTTACAAGACATAGTTGCAGTAACTATAACTGCCAATACAACTAATAATTGCTTCATGTATATAGTTTTTAATTTTTAACTAATGTGGCCGCATCCTTCCATCACTTAAATCATTGTTCATCAAAAATTTTATTTACGCTGTCTAAAATCTATTTTATTAATCTTTCCTTCGGCTACCAATTCTTTATGAATATTATCTAAAATACCATTTACAAAATGCCCACTTTGTTCGGTACTATAGTCTTTTGCTAAATCGATGTATTCGTTAATGGAAACCTTGGTTGGTATGGTTTCAAAATACAACAATTCACAAATTCCCATTTGCATTAATACCATATCTAACGATGCGATACGATCAGCATCCCAGTTTTGTAATTTAGGTTTAATGGTATCGAGCAAAAATTGGCGTTTATTAAAAGTGCTTGTGAGTAATGTTTTCGCAAATTGCCATTTATCGTCGCTAATAAATATGCTTAGGTTGTAGCTGCTTGGTTTGCTTAGGTAATTATTTACCAATTGCTCCATCATATCTGCATCATCATCCCAGTTATTAAACAACTCTTCTAGGTGCGAAGTAAAATTTTCGTTTGGTAATAAAAGCGTTGAGAAAATAAAACGCAACATGCCTTTTTCGTCACCTTTATTTCTACTTTGCGCTACAATATAGGTTTTGTATTCTTGGGTTTCTACAAGATTGGTGTAAATTCTTTTCAGCAAATTGGCATCTATTAAATGCTTTGGTTGCAATGCTTCTACCTCACGTATATAAGAAGGGCTTTCTAAAATATCCCATACCAAGCCATTGCCGGCAATTTTGGTATTAATATTCAAATCTTCAACTGTTTTTAAGTGCTTATTGGCTTTATTACGAGCGTCTGTTTCGGCATATTTTGCCACTTCTGTAATAAAATAAAGAATATAAACCAGTAGTTCTTTACTCTTATCAAATTGTTTCTGTAATTCGTTTACAGGATTCTTGATGGCGCCATCTTCAATTGCCATTTCCATCATATACAGCACCTGCATCACCTTTACACGAATATTTCTTCTACTGATCATTCAAAAAAGAGCTTTTGTTTTGCGGCAGCGAAGATAGGGTTTGAACAGATATGGGTTAAATAAAGGTTTAAAATACAGCAGAAAGCCTGCATAAAAAATCGGGTACATGAAACCATGCACCCGAAATTACTAATAAACCTGTACCCTATCTAACCAATTATTTGTGCAGCGTAATGGTGCCTATTGTTGTGTTGCTATAACCGCTTACACTAACGTTGTTAATGGTAGTATCTACATAACCGTTTGAACCATTAATAAACACAGAATATTTACCATCAGGTATGCCACGTACTTTAAACTTACCATCACCATTTGGTATGGCATAAGCTGTATCGGTACTATTGTAAACGCTTACAATTGCGGTGGCATCTTTTGGTGCTACAGTACCAGAAATACTATTAGTTTGCTTTGCAATAAAGAAATGAATGACTGGTTTTAAGTAAAAACTATTGTTTACATTAAGTATTGAACGAGCCACATCAAAATCTAGCCACAAGCGATAACTGCTATTTGCAAAGCGCTCACATTCGTTACCTTTTAGTTTTACCAAAATGTAATTATTGGCATTTTGTAGAAAGTTTAAAGGATAGGTAACACCGTCTTTTACCAAAGAGTTATTGGTACCTAACTCAATTTTAATTAGGCGAATACTACCCGCTTTTATATTGGCAGAAGATAAAATAGTATCTACCCCATTACTTAAAGCTAAAAGGTTGTAAACACCAGATTTTACATTACCATCTTGCCATACAAGCGATGAATCTAATTTGCCGCCTCTACCATTTGCATCCCAATCGTAATGGTCGTGCTTTCTAGTGTTTGTACTTGTGTCTACTAGAATTTTTACCGATTTAATATCTACAAACACTTTATCGTACAAACCAGGCCCATCGGTTAAATAGAAGGTCACGTTTTGTGTTCCGGCAGGAACGTCGGCAGATGTACTTTTAGAACAGCCTGTGAAGGCAACTGCTAAAACCATTGCTACAATGGCTAAGCCAAAAAGGGTGTGCTTTGTTTTCATGTTGATTAAAAATTTAGTGTAGCAGTAGTAATCATGTATGCCATTTTTTATGTTGAGAAATATTGCGTTTGTGTAGTAGATGCACAGCTACAAACTTTTGTTTACTAAGAATTTGTTAAAGGCTGAAAGTTTTTTTACTAGATACCTTATTCGTTAGCCATTAATACATCAAAAACAAAAAGCGAAAGGCTATTTGTCTCTCGCTTTTTGTTAAAAAGAATCCGTGAACTATCTGCTATTGCTCTAATAATGTTAAGCGCACCAAATACTGCGCATTTTCATCTACCATTAAAAACTCAGTTTTAAACCCTGCATCGTAAGCTATATTTTGTAAGGTGGCTTGGTCTACATATAGCCAAGTAAACCAGTTGGTTTTTAGTTTTTTGTATTGGTATTGATAATCTATTTCGCCAAAATAATTACCCGATAAACCAACTGAGCCATCGTATAAATAAGACACATCAGAAGAATCAAATAATAACTGACCACCTGGTAGCAACAATTGTTTTATGTGCTGTAAAAAGTTTTGTAAACCAGTCAAATTGGCCGTAAGCCCTATACCATTCATTAACAGTAGTAAAGTATGGTAACGCTCATTATTAAAAGTAAAAACATCTTGGTTATAAATAGTTGCTACGCCTCTAGCTTTCATCACTTCGCAAGCCAATGGCGAAATTTCTAAAGCGGTAACCTCTTTATTCATTTGTTGCAACGCCAATACATGGCTACCTGCGCCTGCGCCAATGTCTAAAATTTTGCCTTTACACAATTGCAAAGCCATTAATTCTAGCTTAGTCATATTGGCTTCATCTCTAAAATAAACCTTTACAGGCATATCTTCTCTAGCCCAATATTTATTATTAATCCAAAGCTTTTTAGGCTCGGTTTTGTAATAAAAATCTGCAATTGCCTGCCCTAAAACATCTGTCATAACGTTTTTAATTTAAAGGCTCGCAAGGTAATAGTAATTCATTTGGGTTGTCTGCTACACGCTTTTTACCCCTTTTAATACGGTTAATTCATCTTGCCCTGTTGCATCGCCAAATTTTTGCAACTTACCAAAAGCCGCTGCTGTATTACGTTTGTGTAAGACTGAGTAAAAAATTAGTTAGTTTTAAACTGGAAAATCTAATTTAGCGGTTACGCAATATATTTGATAACAAAATACGCCCATTTTACCACATGCCTACAATATACATAATAGCAGGTTGCAACGGTGCAGGTAAAACCACTGCTGCCTTTGCATTATTGCCAAATGTATTTAAAACAGATATTTTTATTAATGCCGATATTATCGCAGCACAATTAAATGCAACCAATCCTGAGGCTGTAGCAATAACTGCTGGTAGAATAATGCTTGAAAAGATACAACATGCTATTGCACAAAAAGAAACATTTGCAATTGAAACGACCTTGGCAACGAGAATTTATTTCAACATAATAAAGCAAGCCCAGCTGTTAGGCTATGAAATCATCATGTATTTTTTCTATTTACCATCGACTGAAATGGCAAAAGAAAGGGTAAAATTAAGGATAAGTAAAGGTGGGCATAATATACCGTCTGATGTTATTGAAAGAAGATACCATCTTGGTATAAAATATTTTTTCGAGTACTTAAAATTAACAGACAGGTGGTATATTTACAATAATAGTTTTGCCGCATCAACATTAATTGCAAAAGGTGAAATGCCCGATACAGTTTTAATCTATAATTTTGAACTATGGGAACAATTGAAAAAAAAATAGGTTTTAGTGATAAAGCACAAAGAGAATTTGAATTAACACAATTAGCACTCAACAAGGCTAAACAAAACCTTATTGCTGAAACCAAAGCTAAAAATAGTTACCTAGTTGTTGCCGATGAAAAAGGTAATATCAAAAAAATACCTGCCAAAGACTTATAGCTTATTACACGCTTTCTACCACTTTTGATACGGTTAATTCATCTTGCCCTGTTGCATCACCAAATTCTTGCAACTTGCCAAAAGCCGCTGCTGTGGCGTAATCTATAATATCTTGTGGTGCATGTTGGTTGTACAAACCATAAATTAAACCTGCCATAAAGCAGTCGCCACTGCCCGATCTATCAACAACACCTTTGGTAGTAAATTCCGATGAGTTAAACTGTTTGCCATCGGTAAATAAACTGGTATAATACAGCAAATGATTGGCCTCACCATCAAATCGAAACGTATTAGCTACCGTGTGGCATTTTGGGTAGCGTTTAATAATTTCTTCCGATGTAAATTTTGAATGATCTAAATAAGCTTGTTTTGTTTTTTTATCGTGAATATGTTCATCTACAGCAATACCAAGCAATGTATTAGCACTCCAAATATTGCCCATAATTACATCGCAATAAGGCACCAATTCTGCCATTACATCTATTGGCTGCTTACCATATTTCCACAACCTTGAGCGATAGTTTAAATCTACCGAAATAGTAATTTCTTTTTGCGAAGCTGCATCCAATGCTTCTTTACATACATCTACCAAATTTTGGTTTAATGCAGGCGTAATGGCCGAAAAATTAAACCAAGAAACATCGTGCAAAACCCTATCCCAATCTACCATACCTGTTTGCAAAGCAGCGAAAGAAGAACGGTCTCTATCGTACACCATTTTACCTTTTAAATCGGCACCACGTTCTAAATAATACAAGCCTACCCTATTGCCTTGCAGCAAAATAGACGATGTATAAATGCCTTTGTACTCTAAGTAATGCAGCATGTGCTTGCTCATAAAATTATCTGGCAAAACAGTAAAATATTTTACAGGAACATCCCAGCCAGCAAGGGCTGTAGCCACATTGGCTTCTGCACCGCCTACATATACTAGCATCGATTGTTTATCTGTTTGCTCTTTAGGTGCAGGCGAAATACGCAACAATAATTCGCCAAAGGATAGTACTTTCTTCTTACGCATAGCTACGCTATTTTGACGACAAGATAAGCAGATAGTTTTGACTAAATGGTACATCAGCCCATCATAATTAATGGTATCGTTTGCGCTTTTTGTTGCACCACATTGGCATATAAACACAATACAAGTTACAAAAGCCGAGACATCAATAAACTATCAAAACCCAAAACTCAGAACATAAAACGATTTGCCTTTGTGCCTATGTGGTAAATTTTCTAAAACACCAAACTTTAAACTACAAACTGCTATCTCCCTACTTTTGCAAAAATTTTACAACAATGGAATTGCAAAAATTAATATTAGAAGCATGGGGCAACAGAGAACTTTTAAAAAACTCAATTTATGCCGATGCTGTAAGAGCGGTAATTGAAGAAGTAGACAAAGGTAGATTACGTACCGCTTCGCCTACCGATAATGGCTGGCAGGTAAACGAGTGGGTTAAGCAAGCCATTCTGATGTATTTTGGTATTCAACAAATGAAAACCTACGAACTAGAACCATTTGAGTTTTACGATAAAATGTTGTTGAAAAAAGATTACGCTAGCATTGGTGTACGTGCGGTGCCTCATGCAGTGGCTCGCTATGGTGCTTACCTAGCTAAAAACGTAGTTTTAATGCCTAGCTATGTAAACATTGGTGCTTTTGTAGACGAAGGCACCATGGTAGATACTTGGGCAACAGTAGGTAGTTGTGCACAAATTGGTAAAAGTGTGCACCTAAGTGGTGGCGTAGGTATTGGTGGCGTGCTAGAACCTTTACAAGCTAGCCCTGTAATTATAGAAGATGGCTGTTTTATTGGTAGCCGTTGTATTGTGGTAGAAGGTGTAATTGTAGAGAAAGAAGCGGTACTTGGTGCCAATGTGGTATTAACACAATCAACCAAAATTATTGACGTAAGCGGTAGCGAACCAGTAGAAATGAAAGGCCGTGTACCTGCACGCAGCGTGGTAATTCCTGGTAGTTACAACAAAAAATTTCCTGCGGGCGAATTTGGTGTAAGCTGTGCCTTAATTATTGGTCGGCGTAAACCAAGCACCGATTTAAAAACAAGTTTAAACGATGCATTGAGAGACTTTAATGTGAGTGTATAGTTTCTTAAACTTTTAAAACCCAGAAAGTTTATTGGTGTTACCAGCATTTGTAGTACTATGGTACTTCTGTTGTGTCACTCACTTGTACGTTGGTAACATTATTGAGCTTTTATCGCAGCGTATATTTTTACACAAATCCTTGAAGGCTTTGCAAAACAAAACTTCAAGGATTTTTCATAATCACCAGAAACCAAAAAATCCTGCCAAATTCTAGTTTGTACAACTTATGGCGCAACCAACTACTTATCATATCACTTTAAAAGGATTAGCCATCGCATTAACTGGTGCTATCTTGTTTTCTACCAAAGCCATTTTTGTAAAGCTAGCTTTTGACAGTACCATGGTTGATGCCATTACCTTACTTAGTTTGCGCATGTTATTTTCTTTGCCCTTTTACTTAGGCATTGCATGGTTTGCCTCAAAAAAAGAAGGCGCAAAAACGCTTACCAACAAGCAGTGGTATTATATAGCCGCAATGGGTATTCTTGGCTATTATATTAGTAGCCTATTCGATTTTATTGGCCTACAGTTTATTTCGGCAGGTTTAGAGCGTTTAATTTTATTCCTCTACCCTACTTTTTCTGTATTAATTAATACCTACTTTTTTAGAAGCAAACTCAACCGCATACAAATTATTGCACTGTTGCTAACCTATGTTGGTATTGGCATTGCTTACTACGGCGAGTTACGTATTGACACTAGTAATCCTAATTTTTTCTACGGCAGTTTTATGGTGTTTTTATGTGCTGTTACTTATGCTGTGTATTTGGTTGGTACAGGAAAATTGGTACAAAAAGTAGGTGCAACACGCTATACTGCTTACGCCATGTTGTTTGCAACCCTAGGCGTATTTACGCATTATGTTACTACTAGATCTTTCTCAGCATTTCATTTCACCCCTACGCTTATTGGTTATGGTTTAGCATTGGCCATTATTGCTACCGTTATCCCCTCGTTTATGATTTCTAATGCCATGAAACGCATTGGCAGCAACAACGTTTCTATTGTAACAAGCATTGGCCCTGTAAGCACCGTATTACAAGCACATTTTATTTTGCACGAACAGATTTTTACCGAGCAAATTATAGGCACCATCATTGTAATTGCTGGCGTTATTTTAATAGGCTGGAAAAGAGAGATGGCATAAAAAAAGCCACAACATAAGTTGCAGCTTTTTTTATTAAGTTGAATGTGCTATTGCCCAAATGCACTTTTAATAGCTTCTGGATCTTGAAGACCTGCAATACCAACTAAAGCAATAACAGCTACAATGAACAAAATAAATATTGCAGATATTACTAAGCCTATAATAGCGCAAACTCTTCCAGCTTTAGCATTTTTGAATGAGGCTTCTGTGTAAAGTTCAGGACTAGCTACATATAACTTTTTATCCTTACTATAAAGCACTAGCGCAATAATACTTAAAATAAGCCCGCCACCGTAGCAGCAAGCGGCTACGATACCTAAGATTCCTAATACTAAAACGGCTGTAGCATTAGGCAAAGAACGTTGAGGTTGAAAATTCTGAAACTGTGTTTCTTGTGGATTCGTTTCCATTAGCAGTAAATTTTGTGGTTAATGATTTTATAAAAATAGGAGGTCAAGATAACAACCGCAATTAACATGAACAAATATTTTATCAACACTGCACCAAAACGAAACTGAAACTTAATATGCAAGGCCGTAAACACAGTTAATACAACTATCGGCATCATTGCAGGATACAATTGCCAACTTTTACCAAAATCGGCTTCTAGCAATGCAAAAAAACTGCGTTGAAAGCCACAACCAGGGCACTCAATATGCAGCAATTTTTTAGAAGGGCAACTAAGCATAAAGCCCTTTAGCCATTGAATTGTATCTTGGTAACTAACCACAAAATTTAAAAAGGTATGCACAGCGTTTGCAGTGTTTTGTTTAATATAAATCAGCGAAAATTGGTTGTATCCATGCCATCAGTGTTACGCTCCTACTACAAGTATTCCTTCTTCATTTTATCTTTAAAATATTGCTCTAGTTTCTCAACCTTTGGCCTTGCTACAAAGTAGCAATAGCTTTGGTTTTGGTGATTATTGTAATAATCTTGGTGATAGGCTTCTGCTGGATAAAAGTTAATAAAAGGCTCTATTGTGGTAACAATTGGTTTATCAAATATACCAACTTTATCAAGCTCAGTTTTGTATGCTTCTGCTTTTAGTTTTTGCGCTTCGTTGTGATAATAAATCACGCTTCTATATTGTGGCCCTACATCATTGCCTTGTCTATTTAAAGTAGTTGGGTCGTGGGTTTTCCAAAATATTTCAAGCAAATCTTCGTAACGCAGTTTGGTATTGTCAAACGTAATTCTTATCAACTCTGCATGACCAGTTTGTTTATCGCACACTTGCTCGTAAGTTGGGTTTACCACAAAACCACCACCATAGCCACTAAGCACACTTACCACACCTTCTACACGTTGAAACACAGCTTCTACACACCAAAAACAACCTGCACCAAAATCAGCAATTTCTAGGTTGTTGTCATTCATTGTATTGTTCATAATTTTTTGTTTTAACCACAACGGCATATTAGCCACAACGGCACAACGGTACAACGGCTCACAACGAAAATTACATCATCACATCATCACATCATAAAATTATCACATCATCACATTAGCAAATCATCAAATTATCACATCATCAAATTATCACATCATCACAT
>JASGCX010000022.1:6806-48153 GCA_030053925.1 Flavobacterium sp. | reverse complement strand
GTTGCGTAAAACGGTTTCATAATCTCTAATATCAAAATAAATACAGGGGATTTCATCTTGTATTTTATCAATGAAAGGTTTTGCAATGCTTTCATAAAAAAGTTTTGTATCAGAAGTAACTTTTTGTTTGTCTCGCCATTGTTGGTATTCTTTTATAAATGATTTGTTACGAGCAAAAATGGTTTCAAAGTAAGATGCGTCTATAATGTACCATTCGTAAATATTGGTTGCAATGCAATATTTTATATCAATGTTATTTTCTTCAATTCTTTCTCTTAAATAGTAAAGCACCAATTCGTGCAATGCTTTTGTATTTGGCTTGTGTGCCGATAGCATTTCTGATTTGTTGCTAGGTCTTTTTGCTTCAATGATAACACCAATTTTATCTTTATTGGTTTTGCCTAAATGAATTACAAGGTCTTTACTGTCTTTGGTGTTTATTTCGTTGGTGTTTTTGTAAAATGTATCTCTAAGAAAATCACGAATGTGATTTTTTTGGTTTTCTTCTCTCTCAATTTCATTCACTTTTCCTAAAAGGCGTATAAGATTGGTTTTAAAAACATCAATCTCACTTCTTAAAGGCTTTTGTTTTAAGAGTGCTTTAAGTGCTTTTTTGGGTGTTTGTATTGCTAGTTTCATTTATTAAATGCAAGTTACTCTGCTAAAGTAAGTGTGTAAGTTGATGATTGATATAATGAGGATAAAAATTACAACTGCCCGTTACACAGGGTGAGCGGGTGGGCTTGTTTGCTAGGTTTGAGGTGCTGTTGATGGTGTTGCTATGGTTTTTTATTTAATGTATCGGGAGGAGGTGGCGCAAAAATGATGTCTTCTTTTTTGGCAAAAATCTTATCAAAATCATGCTTATAAGACAAGCTAACCCCTTGCCTATTTCTACGGCCAAGAATACCTCCAGTGGCATCTAAACTATTTTTAAAAAACCCAATCAGCCTTAACTGTTTGTCTTTTGTTAAAATATATTCAATATTAACATCGGGCAAAAACTGCAAGTTGCCATTTGTTATTGCAGAAGTTGCACCTACACTAAAGTCTAAATCGGCACCTGCGGTAAAAATTAATCTGTCGTTAAAAAAGCTTTTACCAACTTTTAATTTAAAATTGGTTCTATCTAAACCATTTTTGTTATTTACACCTCCTGTAGACGAAGCCACCAAACTAGCACTACTGTAAAGCGATGTACTCACATCTACTTTAATGCTCTTGTCTTTGGTAATTTTATACACCAAGTTTGACACCACTTTATTTAACTGCTTGCTAATAGCACCCGATAAAGTAGAAACGCCAAAATTGTTGATGCTTCCGCTATTGGCTGCAAATAAACCTTGGCCGTAAGGCGCAAATGAACTAAACACAATTAACGAAGTAACCTGTGATAACATTTCACTTTGGTTGGCTTCTATACGGGTTAAAAACTCATTAAAGTAAGGGTCATTTTTTATAGGGCTACCATTAGGAAAATCAATGCTAAACGTAATGGTTGGCTTGGTTAATTTATCTTTTAAATGCGCAATTACATACACATCGTTTTTATATGATTTTGTAGCACTACTAATGTTTGCCACTTGTTGGTTTGACAATAAATCGGACACACTTACACGTTCGGCCTTATACACTGCATCTATGTGTATATCAGCATTATAAGGGTCGCCGTTCCATTCAATATAATTATCCGCATCGAGCATATCAAATGGTTTGCGAATAAATGATTGAAAGTTAAAATCGTACTTACCAAAATGGATATTGTAACGCCCTTTAATGGTAAGTGGTGCGGTGGTGCCTGCAAAAATGCGTAATCTACCATTGCCTCTAGCTTTAACTACATCACCTGTTAGAGGGTCTAAAATCACATCAATATCTACTTTGGTATCGGCTGTTACATCTAAATCTACTGTTAAATCGAAACTGCTTTTTTTGGTTTCGGTAGCAAGTTCGGTACCGTATTGTTTAAATACTATAAAATCGGCCTCACCACTTTGCTTGCTTACGCTGCTTGGTATGTAAATGTGAGAGCTATCGTTCGACTCTGCTACAATGGTCATTTTTGCTGCGGTTTCGGGGCCTTTTAAGCTTAAACTAGCTTTGCCAATGGCTTTACCGTAAAACTGTTTGTTGTCTTTTTCTTTGGTGTCTATCAGCAACAATTTATCTGAATACATGTCAAAGTCAAACACCAAGTCTTTAAAGTTTTTCTCGTATAATTTACCTCTAACTTTTGCGGTGTTTTTGTACTTATCTTTTATGGTTAATTCGCCAAAGTCAATACCATCGGGTTGAAAGTTGATAGTAGCGCTATCAATATTGTAGTAAACTTGGGTAAAGTTCACTTTTACACCACCATTTTTCAACTTCACTTTACCAGATAAATTAGGGTTTTGAGGATTGCCACTTACAACCAAGTTACCAGTGGCTTTGCCGCTTAGATCTGTAAAAACATCACCCAAAAATCGTTCAAGAATATTAATTTTTGTATCGCTCAAATCTGTGTTTACAAACAAGGCATTACCGGTGGTATCTTTTGAGTTGTAATAGCCATCGGTTTTAAACTTATAGTCTTCGTTATTAGATTGTATGTTAAATGGAATTTTGCCGGTTTTATTATCGTAGCTACTTGTGATGGTAACTAAACCAATGCTATCGTTATTGAATCTAAATTGCTCGGCTTTTAAATTAGCTGTGGCAGAGAAGTCGCCATAAAAATCGTTCAATCTTATTTCACCGGTGGTTACACCTTCTAATCGTGGGTCTTTTGTTACCAAAGACGTTAAATCGCCCAAAACCACGTTCTTCATTTTAACTACCAAATCGTTGGCATTATTCACCGAGCTTAACTCCGTTTCTACTTTTATCTCTTGAAAACCTTGCGAAAATTTCACGTTTTCTGCGCTTACAAAGTTTTTACGAATCACTATTTCACCTTGCTTTTCTAAATCCCATTTCTTATTGTTCAATACAAAAGCCGAAGGCCTAAAATTGATACGTACACCATCTTCTAAGGTGTATAAATCTGCATTTAAGTTAGCCTCGTTAATGGTGCTTGTAGCTTTGGTTTGCAAGCTTACCACCGAGTGATTGTTACTAGATTGTACCGCCAATGTTGTATTAGGAAAGCTCAGGCTATCGCCTATTATAATATTGGCAACATCACCATTCAATATAAGGGTATCTAATGTGCCTTCGCCTTTAAAAGAGGCATCGGTTAGATGGTATTTATCAAACGAAAAATTAGGTACCGAAGCTAATAGTGTAAACCGATTATTAGCGGTATTAATTGTACCAGTAAGATTTGCATAATCTAAACCCGACAAACGACTATCAATAATTTTTGCGTAGCTATCAAAGTCTTTGGTGATAAAGTTTACAGAGAAATCTTGGTTTTCTAATTGCTTTACTGGTGGGTTAAAATAAGCAGGGTAATAATGGTTTAAATAGGTTTGAAAAGCTGTAGGTAAATCTAACAATTTGTATTGCCTACCAGTAACAGAAGCTGCAAACTCATTACTACTTGCAGTTAAGGTTCTTACGCCATCAGAATCATGTGCTGTAACCACCAACGAATCGAAACTCAACTTATCGTTGGCATGTGTAAGATTGGCGTTTAAAATTTTAGCTGTACCATCAAATTCATCAATATTTAAACCATAAAAGTTTAAATCGAATAAGCCAGTAAGCTCGTACTTGTCTTTTGTAAGTTTGATGTTTTGTAAATTACTTTTCACCAAGTCGCCTAAGATGTTGATGTGTGGTTTTGGTAAACTAAAGTCAATTTCTATGGTACTTGTAAAGTCAACATTTGGGTCATCTATCTTCAATTCGCCATTAAAATACTTCTTTAAGAAAGTACCATTGGTAGTAATGTTGGTGTAAGGATAGCCATTAAATTCGAGCAAGCTAAACTTACCATCAAGCGACGATTTCATTTGGCTTAAACTAAAGCTACTACCATCTACTTTACCTGTAAAATTTACCAAACCTAATATTGGGCTATTTATAAACTTACCTAGGTTAAAGCGATTGGTAACTAAAATACCATTGTAAGAAGGCTCGCCATTTGATGGAAATTTCATAGCCACATGTGCATCTACCGAACCAATATTAGTGCTTAAAACACCAACCATTTTAAAGTTTTTAATGGTGCCATTAAAATTGCCTCTAAAGAGTACATCACCTAATGCAGCAATATTTGGGTTGCTCATTCTGCGCAATGCAGGAATAACAATGGCCATATCTACGTTATTCGTTTTGATAAAACCATCGTTAAAGTTAATGATGGTTTTATCAATATCGGGCAAGCCTTTCATGGCAAGGCTACCGGCAATATTGGTGGTAACACCAGAGCGTATATTGAAGTTTTTAAGCGTAAAATTGGATATTGTACCAAGAAAATTACCAGTAACTACAGCTTGCTTTTTCCAGTTTTTAAGGTCTGTGGCAAAATAGGCAATATCATCGCTAAAAACACTTGTGTTTTTAAACTTAGCTTCTAAAAATACTTTGCTGGTAAAATAATAGGCGAAATCGTTGTTAAAATGCGCAAACTTCATGGCATAATAATCACCTAAACGGCTTTTATTGGTTTGCAAATCTAGTTTGGCAAGTTCAATTATTTGTGGTGTAATTTTAAGATTGGTTTTAAGTTTTTTTAGTTCAAAGCCACAACGTTCGCGGCAACTTATATCAATATTGGCTTTTAAAGTATCTCTTACAAATGATACGTTTTTAAACACACCTTTAAGCTGTGTTATTTGCAAATGATTGCCATCAAAACCAGTACCAGCCTTGGTTTCAGTATTTTCATTAATAAATGTACCGTTATTTAAACTAAGGCTATCGATAATAAAATTGATACCCAAATTAAAGCGCAAAGAAGTATCTTTTAAATTATCGGGCTTTATGTTACTTAATACTAGCGGCTTTAATGCAGTAAAATGTTGCAAACTGATATAAGGCTTTTCTACTTGCAAAGTATTTACCTTAAACGGATCTTTATTAAAACTCAATGCGTTTGCATCAAGCAATAAACTATTCACAGTAATAGTCAATCTTTCGCCGTTCCATAAGTCGTTTTGTACAAACGTTACATTTTTCAAGTCAACTTTTTTCAAGTTCACTTCAATGCCTTTGGTAGTATCTTTTTTAGCGTTTGGGCTGGCAAAATAGTTGGCAATAAACTGATAATTCCATACACTGTCTTTACGTTGAAGTTTTACTACAGCATCTTCTATGCCTACAAATTTTAAGTCTATTTTATCTTTTATAAAAAACCAATCGGTAATGCGTAAGCGTAATTGATTAGCGTATAAAATGGTATCTTTTTGCTTATCACGAATCAAAGTACCTTCAAGATTTACCTTATCAAATAAAGAAAAACTAACACCGTTAATACGCACTTCTGTACCTAATGCTTTAGATAGTTTTTTGGTGGCAATACCTACGGCCCAAGTTTGTACAAAACTCGTTTGCACCATTAGCAACAAGAAAAAGAATAAGGCTATTACTACCAAAAAAAATCTACCAGCTTTTTTAAATGTATTAAAAATAATAGCCCACAAAGCAACTATTGCGGTAATTACAATAAGTGCTGTATGGTTTAAGGGTAAAACCTTAGTAAAAAGCCCAAAGGCAATAAACAATAAGGCAGCAATAACAATGTAAATGTCTCTTTTAGATATGTTTGAAAGCTGTTTCAAATACAATTCGCTTTATTGCAGTAAAAATAAAGGTTCGTGTCCTCAATTCAATTATAATACCAAACTTTGTTTGAAGTTTGTGATTTAACAACAATAATTGCAAACTTCTGCTAAACCTTGCCAAAAACAATGTCAATTTTTACAACAAAATCTTAATCATGTATTTATAATGGCAAAAAAATTAGTAGTTATTGGTGGTGGCGCAGCGGGCTTTTTTTGTGCGGTAAATGCTGCAAAGCAAAACCCTAACCTTGAGGTAGTAATTGTAGAAAAAAACAACAAAGTATTAAGTAAAGTAAAAGTAAGTGGTGGTGGTAGATGCAATGTTACACACGCCTGCTTTGATGTAAACGAACTGATTTTAAAATATCCTAGAGGTAAACATTTTGTAAAAAAAACCTTCAATTGGTTTGACCCTACCGATACCATTGAATGGTTTAAAGAGCGTGGCGTAACCTTAAAAACAGAGGCTGACAACAGAATGTTTCCTAACACAGACAGTTCGCAAACGATTATTGACTGCTTACTTACCGAAGCCCGAAAATACAAGGTGAAAATTTTAATGAGCTGCACCATTAATACCATTGCCTACATTAACAAAGCGTTTAGTATGCTTACAGCTACAGGCACTACAATTAGTGCCAATTATGTGTGTGTAGCCTGTGGAGGTTTTCCTAAAACCGATCAATTTAACTGGCTTACAAGCCTTGGCCACAGTATTGAAACCCCCGTACCATCGCTATTTACATTTAATATACCCAACAATAAAATTACTGAGTTGATGGGTGTAAGTGTTGATAATGCAACAGTAAAAATTGTGGGTACAAAATTGGTAAATAATGGGCCATTACTTATAACACATTGGGGCATTAGCGGCCCTGCTGTTTTAAAATTATCTGCTTGGGCTGCAAGATATTTAGCATCGGCAAATTATCAATTTACCATTATTGTAAATTGGCTTGGCGAAGTCACCGAATTTGATTTAAAAGCACAATTTGCAGATTATCGTTTTTCATTAGCTGCGCAAAAAATAGGCAACAAAAACCCATTTGGTTTACCCAATAGATTGTGGCAGTATTTACTGGCTTTGAGTGGCATTTTAGAAGATATGCGTTGGGCCGATTTACCTTCAGCACCACAGTATAGGCTTATACGCAACTTAGTGTTGCAAGAATATGCAGTAAATGGCAAAACTACTTTTAAAGAAGAATTTGTAACAAGCGGAGGTATTAAACTAGCAGAAGTAGAAGCTAACACTATGGAAAGTAAAAAAATAGACAACTTATTTTTTGGTGGCGAAATAGTGGATGTAGATGGTGTAACTGGTGGTTTTAACTTTCAACATGCCTGGACGAGCGGTTGGATTGCCGCTAAAACCATTGCTGAAAGAAGCTTGAAAGCAAGCTAACGACTACAATAAATGCTACCATTTTTATTTACAAAATATACTAGGTGATACCATTTTGTTTTGTTGATAGCCTAATTTTTAACTACAACTTAGCAAATTTCGCAATTTTAGAAATGCACTTACTTATATAAAAAGTATGTAGGCAAAACCTGCTACCACAAATACCCAACTTTTTATTTAGACTAGCAAACTAGGTTTCAACCGTTTTTTGAGTAATGTTGAAAATTTTACCAATTTCTGTATATTTGGTTTGTGTAATAACAATTTAGTAGTGTTTTAAAATGTCATGCTGACGAAGGAACGCTGTTATTCTGAGGAACGAAGAATCTTATATACTGGCAGATGCTTCGTACCTCAGCATGACAAAAACGATATTTCTTTTTAATCAATCTTTAAAAAGAAACTGGTGAACTACTATTACTAGTTGCAAATGGTGATAAACCATAGCCAATAACACAAATGCGTAAAACTTTGTTAACCAATTTGTTTTAATTTAATTAACCGAAACCTTTTCTTAGCCCCTCCTTTGGAGGGGTTGGGGAGGCTTTCACAAACTTAAAAACTATGTTACAAAATTTTGGTACTGCTTTAAGCAGAGAGGAAATGAAAAATGTTAATGGCGATAACTCTGTATCAGACTTATCGGATGAAAATGGTTTTGGATGAGCATATATGTGCTGCGGAACTACTACAACAAATTGTAGCATGTGTGTACTCGCAGTTCAGCCAACATGTGTTTTTGAGGCAGTCTCATTTTAAATAAAACTAAAATAATAATGAAAAATAACAATGCACTAATAGTATTTATTCTCATTCTGTTTGGATGTTCAGAATCAAGTAAACATAGAAAACCAGTTGTTGAGGCATCTGTGATTTCTAAAAGCATGATAAATTGGCTATATTACGAAAGAGACAATATGAATTGGTCAGCAGATTACTTAGCCTTGGATGAACGATTACAACCAATTACAAAAGAGAATTTTTTAAAACGTTTAATAACAGGCAAATATTTGCCATTAAAATTAGTGACCACCGATTCAAATCTTTACTATCAGTTGTATCCATTAAACAATACGCCAAATGAGAACGAAATTGGTGAAGTGATAAGCAATAAGGCAAAAATAGAATTTCAATATTTCAAGATGGCTGGAATCTATTTACCAAAATTTAATTTCATAGATATAGATGGCAATATTTATAACAAAAACACAGTTAAAGGTAAAACGCTTATCATTAATTGTTGGTTTATCCACTGTAAATCTTGCGTGGCCGAAATACCGCAATTAAATACTATTGTTTCAAATGAATCAAGTTCAAAAAAATTCATTTTTTTAGGGCTAGCATTTGACTCTACCAAGGCTTTGAGACAATTTCTGACAACAAAAAAATTTGAATATAATGTAATACCTGGAATGGAAGATTATTTAATAAATGAACTTAAAATTAGTGGTTATCCTACACATATTGTAGTAGACTCAAATGGTATTATTATAAAAGTAATTGACAGTAAATTGAGTGAACTTTTAGATGTTATAAAAAAAATGGCAAGTTGACTTAGAGTACACCTTAGTTCTAAATTTTATAATGTACTATTTTTTAATCAATCTTTAAAAAGAAACTGGCGGACTACTATTACTAGTTGCAAATGGTGATAAACTATAGCCAATAACACAAATGCGTAAAACTTTACTAATAAGTTTTTTTTTAATTTAATTAACCGAAACTATAACCATTAATTACGGCTTTCACCAACTTAAAAACTATGTTACAAAATTTTGGTACTGCTTTAAGCAGAGAAGAAATGAAAAATGTTAATGGCGGCCGTGAAGATGGTGTTGCCGCAGGATGTCCACTTAAGTGTTCTGATGTTGCATGTAGTTCAGTTACAAATAATTGCCAATGTAAATATTCAGGAACACCTAACGAATATTGTGGCGAACATTAAAAATTATTGATTAAAAGAATTGTTGAAAGCTAATTTGCTGTCAGATTTTTTTAGACAGCTTTTTTAAAAATACATCATGAATAAAACTTGTCAGTTTCTATTGTACATGTTATTGCTAGTGTTTGAACTTCAAGCACAGACTAAGAATCATTTTGTTTTAGATGGCACTATAAATACTGATAGTGGCAAGATAATTTTAATACCAGTTGGCAATGCCTCTTATTACGAAAATCCTAAAGTTTTTCAAGAAGCTAATGTTGTTAAAGGAAAGTTTATATTTAAAGGTGATATTAAATATCCTACAGCCTTTATAATTGGATTAAAAATAAATTCCGAATGGAAATATATATCTAGGTTCTTTATAGTAGACCCAGTTATGCAAAATATCGAGTGTAATATTGATTCTTTAGGGGAAACACCCAAGCTGCTAAATAATAGTATGAAAGAACTAGCAGATTACAGAAATAATCGTCTATTAAAAAACGCTAAAGCAAATCTATATCTATATGACTATATAAAATTAAAACCAAACTCATATATTGCTTTGTGGAATTTGGTGTATGAGTTTGACTATATGTATGCACCAATACTGGATTCTATTAATGCAAGTCTGTCTAATAATTTAAAAGAAAATTTTACAGCTAAAGTTTTAGAATCAAAACTTAAAGTAGCAAAACATACATCAATTGGCGGCAGTTTCCCTAACTTGTTTCTAGCTAATAGTAAGGGGCGTTATTTTAGCATAATTTCAACAAATAGACCAAAAAAGTACTTATTCATAGATTTTTGGTTTAGCCACTGCACCCCTTGTATTAGCCAGTTTGAAAAGTTAAAAGATCTTTTTAATAAAACTAATAGCGAACATCTTATGATGATAGGTATTTCAGTAGATACAAAAGCTAATAAAGACGCTTGGCTTAAAGCAATAAATAAATATCAACTACCATGGCAACAATATTGGGACATAGATGGAAAAGAGGCATATAAACTTAACATTAATAGTTATCCCACCAATTTTTTATTAGATAGTAATGGTACAATAATTGCCAAAAATATTACACCAATGCAACTGGAAGAATTTTTAATGCCCAAATAATTTAAACAAATCATCTTTAAGATTAAATTTTTGACTCTGTCAAATATCAGGTTTAGCTTCTTTTTCAGATACCTAAAGTGCTTCTACCAAGTGGGCTAACTACTAATTACAAAAAAGTGCTACAATACCACAACAATTTATATGCACAAGCAGAGATAATAACAGAGAATATGCGATTGTTAAAAAGGTTCCATTACAATATTGCTAAACAAATAAAGCGATGATAACTTTATCACCTATTATTAATTGATTGCTTACAATAACAGTTTTGCTGATTTTATCTAAAAATTATTTCTTCCTAAAAAAACAAGTTGGCATCACCCCGTAGTGGTATCAAAAAAAATGATACCACACTAAGTGATGCCAACTTTTAAAACTGTCACCTATTTTTTGGTGAAAGCAGAATAATCACGTACAAAAAAATCCCTTTGCAGCAAGCACTACAAAGGGATTTTTTATTGTAAAAGAAAGTTTAATTAATAGCCAAAAATTTCTTCTAGGCTTAACTTTTTCACTTCCCCATATTGCTTTAAGTCATCAACATTTACTTTTTTCTCACTAGCTACTACGCAATACGTGTAAGGCTTACTAGAAATTTCTTTCTTGGTAAAAGTCTTAATGTCTTCAAAAGTTAATTTGTCAACTTCGGCGTATGTTTTTTTACGAATATCATAATCAAGACCTAAACGCTGTGCGGCTAAATAATTAAAAATCACAGATTCATCGGTAATTCTATCGCTTTCAATGTCTTTTTTAATGGCTGTTTGTGCGTCAGCAAATAACTTATCTGCTTGTGGCAAATCGTTAATTAACTCATTCATCGATTTTACAGCATCATTCAATTTGTCGGCTTGTGTGCCTACATAAGCAATAAAACTGTATGGGTTTTCTTTTTTCTGAGGTTTGCTATACACGGCAAAAGTTGAGTAAGCTAGGGCTTTACTTTCTCTAATGGTTTGAAAAACAATACCGCTCATACCACCACCACCAAAATAGTTGTTAAACAAGTCGATAGTAGTATTTTTAGCTGCATCGTATGCATCTAAGTTCTTAATCCATCTAATTTCAGCTTGCACCATATCGTAATTAGCAAACAAAACTTGGTTGCTATTTTGTTGTAATGGTTTGTATTCTTGCTTTGCAGGGTTTGGCTTAAACGCTGTTGGCATTGCATGTAATTTGCCAATACTTGCTGTAAAATTTGCCAAAGGCAGGGGACCATAATACACAATATCGTGGCTGTAATTGGTTAAATCGTGCAAAAGATCGGTTAAATCAGATGCTTTAATAACATTCAAATCTGCATTACTCATTACATAATTAAATGGATTTTGTGCGCCATAAGATGCATAGCTAGCAAGGCCACTCATAATAGCCCCTTTGTTCAATTTTGTATCGGTACGCTGTTTTTGAATACGTGCTACTAGTTTTTTCAACGCCTCTTCATCTGGCTGACAATTTTTAATTACATGCTCAAATAATACCACTGCTTTGTCAAAATTTTCTTGCAAACCTGTAATTGAAATGGTGGTAAATTCTGTACCAGCACTTACATTAAAACTACAAGCTAGTTTGTAAAACTCTTTACTTATATCGGCCGCACTGTATTTATCGGTACCTAAAAATTGTAGGTATTGCGTGGCCGAACTTGATAGTTTATTGTTCCAGCTACCCATATTTATGCGGTAGTACAATCTAAAAATATCGTTGTCTTTATTTTGAGAATAATACACCGTAGCAGCGCCTACTTTAGATTTTTGAATATCTTTTGTATAATCTAAAAATGCTGGCTGAATGTTGCTAGACTTAATATTTTCAACCGATTTTAAGAAAGGGCTTTGTGCATCTCTGTTTACCGCAACCGCAGTAATAGCGGGTTTTGGCACTTTGGTAATGTTTTTATCTTCACCCTTACGCTTGTACACAACCACATAACCATCGGTAACATATTTGTTAATAAAGGCTACCAAATCAGCTTTTGTAACTACATTCATTGCATCTAAAAAAGCTACTTTTTTATCCCACATGCTGCCTCTTTCTTGTATAAAAGAGTTCATCAATTCACTTGCAGTGCTGCTTATGTCTTTAATACTTTCAAGTTTATCGAGTTTGTAATTGGCTGCGGTAGATTTAATTAAGGTTTCGTCAAATTCGCCTTTTCTTAGCAAATCTATTTGCGCCATCAACAAGGTTTTTACTTCATCTAAAGTTTGACCAGCTTTTGGTGTACCAGAAATTTGTAAGCTAGCATAATCTTTAAAATCTAAACCACTGGCAGAGGCACGCAATACTTTTTGTTGCTTGTTTAAATTCAAGTCAATTAAACCAGCTTTACCATTTGCCAAAATATTACGGGTTAATTCTAGCAACACATTGTCTTTAAAGCTTGTTGCGCCTGGCATGCGCCAAGCGATGGTTATATTTTCAGCCGTTGGGCCAAATACATCTTTTACCACTGGTGCAGTTAAAGGCTTTTCTAATGTAGGGTTGTATGGTGTTACCGCTTTAGGTTTCCACCATGCAAAAGCTGCATCAATTTTTGCTATCACAGCATCTGCATTAAAATCGCCTACCATTACCAAAGCCATATTGTTTGGCACATAATATTTGCTATAAAAATCTTTAATAGCCAATAAAGATGGATTTTTTAAATGCTCAACAGTACCAATAGTACTTTGCTGCCCATAGTTATTAGTAGGAAACATAGCTGCAAGCATTACTTCGTACACTTTACGCCCATCGTTATCCATACCAATATTTTTTTCTTCATATACTGCTTCTAACTCTGTATGAAATAATCGCAAAACTGGTTCTCTAAAACGCTCAGATTGTACTGCTAAAAATTTATCAATTGCATTAGCAGGAATATTTTCTTCGTACACCGTTTCTTCTACCCAAGTGTGTGCATTGGTACCTTGCGAGCCCATTGCTGCCATCATTTTGTCGTATTCGTTGGCTATGGCAAATTTTGCAGCTTCGCCACTTACGCTATCTATTTCATGGTATTTTGCTTTGCGAGCAGTTGAATCGCTGAAAGGTATTTTGTTATAGGCTTCGTAAAAAGCATCTATTTTATCCAATATCGGCTTTTCTTTTGCCCAGTCTAAACTTCCGTATTTGTTAGTGCCTTTAAACAACAAATGTTCAAGGTAATGCGCCAAACCTGTGTGATCTTTAGGGTCGTTGTTAGAGCCTGCTCTTGTACCAAACAAAGTTTGAATACGTGGCGTTTTTTTGTTTTCACTTAAAATAACCGTTAGGCCATTAGGTAAGGTGTAAAATCGAGATTTTGTTGGGTCAGAACTAACAACTTTGTATTTGTATTTGCCCGATACAACTTCTTTCCATTGGTATTTTGCTTGCGCAAAACTTTGTGTGGTAATTGAGGCCAGTAGAATGGCGCAAATAAGCAGTTTCTTCATATTAAGTGTTTGAAAATTAAAAATACGGATTTATAGGTATTTACAAGCCTAACAGATGAAATTAAAAACAATTTAACAATTCAAGCATTTTAACAAGTACTTTATTTACAAGTCAATCACTTTTTTAGCAGCATTACTTTTATAGGCTGCATCTATTATTTGCATTACCCAAATACCATCATCTACAGTTACAGGCATTGGTTTATCATGTGCTAAAGCCTCATATACTTTATTGTAAAACTCATAATAATTGCCTTTAATGGTTGGTATAGTTTCTCTAATTACCACGCCATTTTTTTCTGTATGTAACAATCCTTGTTCACTTTCTGGCTCTGCACCCCAATTGGCTATATTGGGTTTTGCACCTTGCAGCAACAAACCTTCTTGCACGTCTGCCCTTGATTTTAAAAACGAACCTTTAGTACCATGCACAATATAAGATGGTACAGGTTCTCGCATAAAATAGCCCGCTTTTACACGCACTCTTTTGTCTTTGTAATACAACAATATTTCAAAATAATCTTCTACTTGCGAGTTCGTTCTTGTAATTCTAAAATCGGCAAAAACGCTTAGTGGCTTACCAAACAAACACAACGCTTGGTCTATAATATGTGGTCCTAAATCTTTTACAATACCTGCCCCAGGATTAGGCATTTCTTTGTGTAGCTTTGGGCTTAAAGCAGGATTGTATCTTGCAAACTGTATTTCCATTTCGGTAACTGCACCAAGCAATTGTTGTTCTATCACCTGTTTTACCGTTTTAAAATCGCTATCCCAGCGTCTATTTTGAAATACAGCTATCTTTTTACCTGCTTTTTCAGCAATAGTTTTTAGTTCTACAGCTTCTTTAAGTGTTGTTGTAAATGCTTTTTCTACCACTACATCTTTACCCGCAAGCAAGGCTTTTTTAGCGTATTCAAAGTGGGTGTTGGTAGGTGTGTTTACAATTACTAGTTCTACACTATCGTTTGACAATAAGGCTTCTAAACTTGCGAACGATTTTGCATAAGGATAATCATTTTGAATTAATTGCTTACTTCTTTCCCACGAACCTACTAATTGCAAGTTAGGATGGAGGTGAATAAAAGGCGCATGAAAAACTCTACCAGACATGCCATAGGACAATAAAGCGGTATGTATCATTGGTTAATTATTTTCAATAAAGGATGACAATTTACGAGACAAAAGGGGATTAAAATAAAAAATCCCTAACTGAAAGTTTCAATTAGGGATTTTTTTAAAATTATCTAACACTATTTTTCTGAAGGTGATTTTTTGCCAGCATTTAATTTTTCTAACACTGCGTCTAATCTTCTTTCTTTAGTATCTTTTCTTTTTGCTTCTTCAATCCAACTTACATACTCTTTTTGGTGTTTTACAGATAGAGAAGTGAAAAATTCTTTTGCTTTTTTGTGTTTTGCAAATACTTTTTCAAGTTCGGCAGGTGGTACAATTAGCTTTTTCTCAAAATCAACTATTGGCACTACTGCTACAGGTGGGTTTGCATCGGCAATGGCTTTAAGTTGCGCAGCTAATTCTTCGTTCTTTTTAAAACGCATTGCTACCCAAACATTGTCAATCTCAATTAAATCGCCACCTTCGTAAGCGTGCTGGGTTAAATAAGCCCAGGTACAGTCTCTGTTTAAATCACTTACAATTTTACTAGTAGGTTTTGGGTAAGCCACCCATAATTTACTAGCTGTATTTAAAGCAGAAAACACCTCTTTTAATACATTATTTAACTGATTTTGATTGATTGCAAACACTAAAGCGAACTCAACTTTTTTGCTTTTTAAAAGTGGGGTTACATTTTTTGCATAGGTTAATTTTGCAAATTGCTTCTCAATTGAAGATGGTATTCCTTGAATTAAAAGGGTTTTCTCATCCTTCAATTCTAACTTTTCAAATAAACTTTGATTGGACATCCTAAAGAACTTATATTAGGTGAATCTATTAAACGGATTGCAAAGTTAAAAAAATGTAGCGGTAAAAGACAATAAAAAAGCAGCTTTTTTATAAAAACGCTGCTTTTGACCCTAAAAAACTAATTTTTAACATTTTACGGTTTATAATATTTGTTCATTGTATCATCCATGATGCTTTGCAACTGCTTAATTCTGTTTTCGTCGCTAGGGTGTGTACTTGCAAATTCTGGTGGTTTTTGAGAACTATTACTTGCAGCAGACATTCTTTGCCAAAATTTAATGGCTTCTCTTGGGTTGTAACCGGCCAAAGCTGTAAACATTAACCCAAATTTATCGGCCTCGTATTCATCTTTTCTTGCAAAAGGTAACATTACACCATATTGCGCACCCAAGCCGTAAGCACTATTAAATAATGCTTGCGTTTCTTTTGGCTTATTAGCCAAAGCCGCCGATAATGCTTCACCACCTAATTGCTTAATTAAACTTGCATTCATACGTTGCTTACCGTGGCTTGCCAAAGCATGTGTTACTTCGTGGCCAATAACTACCGCTAGTGCAGCATCGTTTTGTGTGATTGGTAAAATACCAGTGTACACAACTATTTTGCCGCCGGGCATACACCAAGCATTCGCTTCTTTACTACTTACGGTGTTTATTTCCCATTGGTAAGCACCTAATTCGGCAGATTTACCCATATCTGCATAGTATTTTTTTACAGCAGCTACCACTCTATTACCTACCCTAGTTACACTTGCTGCATCGCTGCTACCACCTGCTGTAAGCACTTTGCTAGTACTAATAAATTGTTTGTATTCTGTATTTGCTGCTGCTATAATTTCTGCATCGGAAATTAAGCTTAACTGGCTTTTACCTGTAATAGTGTTTTGTGTACAGGCCGAAAAAAATACGCTTGTAGCAAGCAATACAATAGAAAGAAATTGTTTTGTCATAATTTTAAATAGGTTTCTTAAGCACTAAAATAGCTGCAACTTCTATATAAAAGAAAAGCGCCAAAGGTAAATTACTTCGGCGCTTTAACAAAACAAATATCATTCCACTTAATGCTTTGTTTTTTTTCTATCTCTATATTTTAAAATAGGCACTTTGCTTTCGGTACCTTTTAAAATGCGGCCAATATTTTTTTGATGTGTTAATACAATCATTAAAGCCACCAGTACTGCAAAAATTCTATATAGTGTTTCTTTTTCCTTGAAAATAAATAAAATAAATACCATAAAGGCTATACCAGCCAAAATAGAACTTAACGATACAAACCGTGTAAGATATAGCACTAATAAAAACACACCTACGCAACATAAAGCTACTAGGGGTTGAATTGCCACAGCCATACCAAACAATGTTGCAACGCCTTTGCCGCCTTTAAAATTGGCCCAAATAGGAAAAATATGACCAATAACAGATGATAAACCTAAACCAATCATTAAATTGGTTCTATCTAACTCGTTTATTGCACCTAAATAAGTGGGTAGAAAAATATATAACGATGTAGCAATAACGCCTTTCAACATATCTACAATCATTACAAAAGTACCCCATTGCTTACCTAAAACACGGTAAGTGTTGGTGGCACCAGCATTGCCGCTGCCATATTCTCTAATGTCAATATCGAAAAAATGTCGGCTAACCCAAACCGATGTTGGTATAGCCCCAATAAGATACGCTAATAGTATGAAAAAAACTTCCTTCATGCAATAGGGGTTAAAGTGATTTCACAAATGTATGGGTTAAGACTTAAAATTCATAATTTCTTAACACAAAATCTGCTGAATTATGCCACAAAATGCAGGGCAATCCACATGCCTTTTTTTATAGTAAGTTGATGTTTCCAATTGAATTTCAATGATTCTTTAATAATTTCGGCTTCATCTTCTTGCAATAAACCACTTAACAAAATTTCGCCCCCTAAAACAACTTCGTTTGCAAGATAAGCCATGTTATCGAGGATAATATTTTTGTTAATGTTGGCAATAACTATGTTAAATTTTGCATCAAGCTTGGCTGTATCTGCTTTTTCGATGGTAATATATTGGCAACCATTAGCAGCTAAATTTTCGGTTGCATTTTCTATGCACCAATCATCGTAGTCAATAGCTAAAATAGATTTACTACCTAGTTTTTCGGCTAAAATGGCTAGAATACCTGTACCAGTGCCATAATCAAACACTGTTTTGTTGGCAAAATTAATGTCTTTCATTAGCTGCATTACCATATAAGTAGTAGCATGGTGACCTGTACCAAAACTCATTTTAGGCGTAATAACAATTTCATGTGTAACGCCTTGCATTGGTGCATGAAAATTGGCTCTTACACCTACAAAATTAGCTACCTGCATGGGGTTAAAATTACTTTCCCACACTTCGTTCCAGTTTTGTACAGGTATGGTTTCTGTGGTAAAATTTACTGAATATTTTTGAGCAAGTACGGTCACTTTTGCTTCATCAAAATCAGCTTCGTTAATAAATGCTTTAAGCCCCTCTTCTACTTCCTCAAAGCCGTTAAAGCCTATTTCTAACAATTCTGCTATTAATACATCTACAACATCTGCTTGTACAGATTGAAAAAACAACGCTTTATCACTCATGCTAACAAGTTTAAAATAAACAACAATTACGGCACCAATCTATAAACGGGATAGCGCAAATGGGCTGGCTCGTAGTAAGGCGAATGTTTGTACACAAAGTTTAACTGCTGGCTAGCCGAAGCTGCAAACTTAGGGTCTGCTTGCCGTTTTGCAGCCAATTCTTGTTGTAATTTTGGGTGTTGTTGTAAATATTTAGCCGCTACATCTTCCCATCTATAATTACTATAACCTTCTTTTTGCTGTAAAATGGCGTCAAAAAAATTCCAAGCAAAATAGCTGTCATCACCTGTGGGTTCTAGCATTTCAAGCAAAAATCTGTCGCAAGTTTGCCCTGTGTAAATGATGCAATCACCTTTTAAAAATTGCAACTTTTGCTTGCTTACACTTACTTTAGTATTGCTATGGCGATAATGTTTTTCGTAGGCTAGTGGGCTAGTTTTATAGTCTTCAATTTTGTATGCGTCTACCAAAATTTGTGTGTCTTTTGCCAAAATTGTTATGGCAACTTTATTTAGTTTCAATAAATCAATTACATCATGCCAGCCTTGTGGAATGATATAGGCTTTAGGTTTTGTAACCATGTTTTGCGCTACAAAATAGTTGTACAATTTTACTTGCTGCGTAAATGGTTTTTCATGGTTATAAAACAATCGGTTTATGCCAGTTACCTCACTTATCTTTTGTTCGGCAGCGTAGCCTAAAAATGTAATAGTATCTTTTCTAGTACTATCAACCACAAAATTTAAGGCAAAATTTTGCTGTTGCTGTATGGCTTTTAGGCTTGCTATTCGGTTTTGTTTTATGGCTTTTACTTGCAATGCTGCTTGTTGTAAAATAGTTTGCATTAGTGCATAATTGCTTTTTACCCTTTGGGCAAATGGCTTTAACATGTGTGTTTCGGGCATAAAACCAATGGTGCCAAATAGAGCTGCATAACCGGTACTGTATCTTGGTGCATCGTAAAATGCTTGCCAGCCATTTTCAGGATTACCATCTTCAAAATTTACATAAGGCGTTAAAGGCCAATTTTTACTAGCCATACTTTTAAATATAGATGGCTCGAATGTGGTGTGTAAATAATTGCCAATACTACCACCAAGCTTACTGTGCTGTGTTGTAAGCAACGTTATAGTATGCTGATAATCCGCACCATCGCTTACGTGATTGTCTATAAAAATATCTGGATTGAGATAATGAAAAATTTGCGCAAAAGTTTTTGCATTACGCGAATCTGATTTGGTGAAATCTCTATTCAAATCAAGGTTTTGTGCATTGCCCCTAAAACCATAAGCTAGCGGCCCATTTTGATTAACACGGCTAAAGCTGCCTCTATTTAAACTACCACCAATATTGTAAATAGGAATGATGGCCAAAACAATATTTGAAGGCACTAAAATTTTGCCTTTAATAATATCTCGCAATAGCATCATACTTGCATCTATACCATCGGGTTCACCAGGATGAATGCCATTATTTACAAGCACTACCAATTTGTTTTGCTGTTGCCAACTTGCAGGTTTAAAACTTTTATCTCCACTAAAAATGATAAGATGTAATGGATAACCTGCATCGGTATTGCCAAATGTTTTTACTTGAAGCTTGGTAGAACTTGCTGCAAGCTGCTTATAAAACGCAATACAATTGGCATGTGTAGCTGTTTCTAAACCATTGGATTTTTCAAAGGTTGTAGTAAATTCTTGTGCATTTGCCATTATGACCACAAAAATTGTGAATATGGTAAACTTTAATCTCATTTTAATTGCTTAATTTTTACCTAAATTTATAGTAAAACCAATGAGCAACCCTTATAAAATTTTATTGGTAGAAGACGAGCCTAAACTAAGTTGAGTAATAAAGGATGAATTGATAAAACAGGGATACGATACAGAAATAGCCAAATAGGGCATCTTAAAAAAATTTCAACTTATTCTAGACCATTACAAAACGTAAATTGATTAATTAAGTGTACTATGCTTTCTACTGTAAAAGAAATAAATAACCAACCCTATTAACAACCAGCTTGCAAACCAAGCCCAATTTAAAGCCGTCATACCTGTTAATAAATACAAGCAAGTAATTAAGCCTAACAAAGGAATAAGCGAATATTTTTTTACAAATGCTAACACAGATAATAGTAAAGCCACAATCCAAAAAATGATGGTAGATACATTGAGTGTTAGCTTGGCCAATTCAGCATCATGCAATGCTTTGTTTACAACTTTGGTTGTTGGTTTTACGATGCTATTAATGATATTAGTTGATTCTGTTGTGGTTAAACTAAATTGAAATAAACGCTCGTAATAACCATTTACAAAAACACCTAGCGCAATTAAAATACCTACAATAATCACAGGAAAAACAAACTGGCTATTAATAAACGGTATGTGAAACTTGCCTGCTTGCTTTTCTCTTTTTGGAATTAACAATACACCACCACACACTAAAACGAATGCAAACAGTGTAGCAATACTTGTAAAATCTAGTACAAAGGTTTTATCTGTAAAAATAATAGGTATGCCTACCACCATACCTGTTACAATGGTAGAAAAAGATGGGGTTTTAAATTTTGGATGTATTGTTTGAAAAATGGGTGGCAACAAACCATCTCGGCTCATACTCATCCAAATACGTGGCTGCCCCATTTGAAATACTAGCAACACACTTGTCATGGCTACAACGGCACAAATGGCTACTAAAAATTGCATCCAACTTACATTTAAGTTTTGCGGCTCAAAAATAAAAGCCAGTGGATCGCCTACTCCTTGAAAGTTTCTATAATTAACAGCACCTGTTAATACCAATGTAAGCAGCACATATATAATGGTACAAACTACCAAAGACAATATCATGCCTCGTGGCAAATCTCTTTGTGGGTTTTTACTTTCTTCTGCCAATACACTTACTGCATCAAACCCTATATAAGCAAAAAATACACCACTTACTGCTACCATCACGCCCCTAAAACCATTTGGCATAAACGAATGAACACCTGCATCGTTTACAGGTGTCCAATTTGGTGTAAGCCCATTAGCAAATACAAAATAACCGCCTACAAAAATTACCAACAACACCACTAGCAGTTTTAATACTACCATGATGTTACTAAAGTTGCGGCTTTCTTTTACCCCACGGTACACCAAATAGGTAATCAAAATATTAATAACAAAAGCAGGTAAATCAACAATCAATCGCAAGCTACCTATCGTAGGTGCTTTGTTCCAAGCGGCCAATACATCTGCATTGGTACTTCCATTTGCTATGGCATGTTTTGCTTCCATAAAGCTTGTGCTTAAATACGCTGGTACGTGCACATCTATTCTATGTAAAAATGAGGTAAAGTAGTCGCTCCAACTATACGATACATAAATATTGCCAATACAGTATTCCATTATCAAAGCCCAACCAATTATCCATGCAAACAACTCACCAAAACTTGCATAGGCATACGTATAAGCACTGCCAGCCACTGGAATTCTACTGGCAAATTCACTATAACAAAATGCCGTAAATGCACAGGCTACAGCAGTTATCAAAAATAAAATCACCACACCAGGCCCACCGCTAAACACGGCCTCGCCAAGACTACTAAAACTACCTGCGCCTAAAATAGCTGCAATACCAAAAAATGTAAGGTCTCTTACAGTTAATACACGTTTTAAGCCCGAGCCATGACCTTCTTCGTTGCTAGCAGCATCGGCTAAAATTTTATCAAT
The DNA here is from genome assembly GCA_030053925.1 of Flavobacterium sp. GTDB lineage: Bacteria > Bacteroidota > Bacteroidia > Chitinophagales > Chitinophagaceae > Parasediminibacterium. The sequence continues at coordinate 26,334 of JASGCX010000022.1, read as the reverse complement.
ATTCTTAGTACGAAATAATGAGTTTGACATGTTTTAGTTAGTTGTATGGGATGGGTGCTAATTTACTGGTAAATAAAATCTAGGCTTTAATTTTTTTTATAAACGCATCAACTGATTGTAGATAATTGCATACTGTTAAGTTTTAGAATGTAGTTAAGATTCATTAGTTAAACCTTTCTTATTTTCATAGATATGGTTTCACCAGTTTTAATATCAATCTTCATGTTTTTATAAATTCGCTTATGTGCTATTGTTCCAAATAAACTACTTGCTGGTAAGTTATCAATAAAAGAAGTGTTTGCATCCATACCAATTGTGATATACCAATATCTATTGTCTTCTGATTTTTCAATTTCTTCTACTTGAAAATCAGTATAATCAGGATAAAAACTTTTGGCATATTCAATTGCAATTTTTGCGGCTACTTTCACGTCTATCATAAAATAATTTAAACTTGGTTATAAAAATTAATGCTCACGCTGAATTAAAAACGCAGCCAATTCTTTCAATGGTGCTTTTCTTATGCTAGTTACTGCTATGTCTTCTAGGTGCTGTAAGGCTGTTTGCAAGTATTTTTCTTTCAGTTCATTTGCCCAAATATGTACGTTGCAAGTTTTAAATATTGCCAACATTTTTGGCACTTTATCTGTAGTATTTTCAGCCATCAACCTTTCTATTTCTAGTTTCTGTGCAGCGTTGGCTACTTCTAAAGCATGTAATAGCAAGAAGGTTTTTTTATTCTGTTTAATGTCTCCACCAACATTTTTACCAAATTTCTCGGGGTCGCCAAAAGCATCTAAATAGTCATCCTGTATTTGAAACGCAATACCAAGGTTTAACCCAAACTCATAAATATGCCTACAATTACCTTCGCTTGCACCACCTAAAATTGAGCCCATTTGTAGGCTAGCAGCTAGCAATACCGATGTTTTTAGCGAAATCATGTGCAAGTACTCAACTAATTTTACATCGTTGCGCTTTTCAAAATCCATATCAAGTTGCTGCCCTTCGCACACTTCTCTTGCCGTTTTATTAAACAAGTACATAATGCGCTGTAAATACAACGTGTTTATTTTGTTCAAATAATCGTAAGCACGTATCATCATTACATCACCACACAGCAAAGCCACACTATCGCCATATTTTTTGTGTACTGTTTCCATGCCTCTTCGCAATGGTGCGGCATCCATAATATCATCGTGTACCAACGTAAAATTGTGAAACAACTCAATAGCCGTAGCTAATTCATACGCATCGGGTAAAATTTCGGCAAACAATTCATTGCCCATTAAACACATCACTGGGCGAATTCTTTTACCACCTAATTGCAAAAAATAATTACCTGGCTGGTACAATGTTGCAGGGCTTGTAGGAAAATGCGCCACATCAAATCGTGCAGCAAAATCGTTCACTAATTCATTAAAACTGTGCATGATACAAACCTAATAGAAAATCTAATTACATCGTGTAAATACTAAACGCTTCTTGTATTTTTTAAAAGCGCATCTGCAACAAAAAGCCGTCAACTGTCTCGCTATTCGCTATTAGTTCTCGCTGCGCTGTGGGCTAGCCGCTGCTATTGGGGCTATTACCATTAGCATTGGTAGTATTCTCAACTTTTTGCGCCCACAAATTTCGCAGACCCGATAGCTATTGGGTTAGGCTGAAAAAACATTACATTTTGTATTGTTTACGAGCCTAAAAATTATCAAGCAGATAGGATTTTTTTTAGAAAAAATTGGCGCAGTTCTGCGAAATCTGCGAGCAAAAAATCTGCAAGCAAAATCCTCAAATAAATTTGAAAAAATTTGCGCAGTTCTGCGAAATCTGCGAGCAAAAAAAATAAATCTGCGAGCAAAAAAAATTGGCACGATTTTCCAATACTATCTGTCAAACAAATCGTTGTGTTATGAAGAAAATTTTTTTATTAGGTATTGTATCGCTTGCCTTATCTCAAATTACCACAGCGCAAAGCATGGGCAGCAATTACCAAACAGCAGTTGGTGTTAAGTTGTATCCAACAGCTTTATCTGTAAAGCATTTTACTAGCTCAAATAAAGCCATAGAAGGCTTAGGCTATTTTTACAACGATGGTTTTAGACTTACAGGTTTGTACGAATTGCATTACAACATTAATGGTGTAGAAGGTTTAAGATGGTACATTGGCCCTGGTGCGCATATTGGCATTTGGAACGACAATTGGAAAACCAAATATCCAGATCGCAACAACAGCGTAGCCATTGGCATTGATGGTGTTTTAGGTTTAGATTATAAAATTAAAGGTGCGCCATTAAACATTAGTTTCGATTGGCAACCATCCCTCAACCTTATTGGTTACACTTATTTTGAAGCTGGCTGGGGCGGCCTAGCTGTTAGATATACTTTCTAATAAAAATTACATTTGTTAGCAAAAAAAATACCACCAAAATTTGGTGGTACTTTTTTTTATTAAAACCATTGAAAACAACCTATTTCTTAAAATATAATCCAATAATTGCTAGCATCATAGCCAAAAAAATACCAAACATCCAACGCAAGATTTCTACTTTGGTTTCAGAAAGTTTTACCTCTAACTTATTAAAATCTTCTCTTGAAGCAAAAACGGTGTGAATTTCTTTACGTAAACTCTCTAAATCTTTACTTTGTAAAGTCTGATATGTCTCTGCCTTTTCATCTACCTTTTCCTTCGTTTTAGACGCAATATATTCAAGTACCGTAGCAGCTTCCTGCTCAGTAAATTTCGATTTGAATATATCGTAAACCTTTAACTCTAACGTACTCATACATCAAATTTAAAAAGATAAACTGACAATACAATTATTAGACTGACCTTTTTTTTAAACCGCAGCACTTTCTTCTGTTTCTTTTGCCTTTAGTTGAAAGTAAATTTTACCTTTTTCTTTGTCTAAATTGGCTACCAATACATCACCATTCTTAACATTTAGGTTTAAAATTTCTTCGGCTAAAGGATCTTCTAAGTACTTCTGTATGGCTCTGTGTAAAGGTCTTGCGCCAAATTGCGAGTCGTAACCTTTATCGGCAATAAAATCTTTGGCTTCGGCAGTAATTTCAAGGCTAAAACCCAATGTAGTCAAGCGTTTGTACACGCCTTTCATCACAATGTCTATAATTTCAAAAATATTCTCTTTGGTTAAAGAATTGAAAATAATTACATCATCAATTCTGTTTAAAAACTCTGGTGAGAATGTTTTTTTTAATGCTTTTTCAATTACTGCTTTATTATTTTCTTCTTGGTTCTGCATACGGTTTGCGGTGGCAAAACCAACACCATCGCCAAACTCTTTTAACTGCTTAACACCAATGTTAGATGTCATAATAATCATGCTGTTTTTAAAGTCAATTTTTCTACCCAAGCCATCCGTAAGCATACCATCGTCTAATACTTGTAATAAAATGTTGTAAATATCTGGATGGGCTTTTTCAATTTCATCTAGTAGAATGACGCTGTACGGTTTGCGGCGCACTTTTTCAGTTAATTGCCCACCTTCTTCGTAACCAACATAACCTGGAGGTGCGCCTATTAAACGGCTTACGGTGAATTTTTCCATGTATTCGCTCATGTCAATGCGTATCAAAGCATCTTCACTGTCAAACATGTATTTAGCAAGGCTTCTAGCCAATTCGGTTTTACCAACACCTGTAGGGCCTAAGAAAATAAAACTACCAATTGGCTTTTTAGGATCTTTTAAACCTACACGGTTACGCTGTATGGCTTTTGTTACCTTGCTTATCGCATCTTCTTGGCCTATTACCATCCCTTTCATATCATCGGCCATTCTACGAAGTTTTTCTGTTTCAGCTTGTACCATGCGCTTTACAGGTATGCCCGTCATCATGCTAATAACTTCAGCAATATTTTCTTCGTTAATAGGATAACGCTTGTTTTTGCTATCTTCTTCCCAAGTGGCTTTAGCCGCTTCAAGCTCTTCGCCTAAGCGCTTTTCTTTATCACGTAAGCTAGCAGCTTCTTCAAAACGCTGGCTTTTTACAACTTTATTTTTCTCGTTTTTAACATCTTCTATCTGCTTTTCTAGTTCTACAATTTCTTGCGGTACATTAATGTTTTTCAAATGCACTCTTGCACCTACTTCATCCAATACATCTATAGCTTTATCTGGCAATAAACGGTCTGTCATGTAGCGGTCACTCAATTTTACACATGCTTCTATTGCTTCTTCGTCGTACACCACATTGTGAAAATCTTCGTATTTGCTCTTAATATTGGTTAATATTTGAATCGTCTCATCTACACTAGGTGGTTCTACCAATACTTTTTGAAAACGACGGTCTAAAGCACCATCTTTCTCAATAAATTGGCGATACTCATCTAATGTAGAAGCGCCAATGCATTGCAACTCGCCACGAGCCAAAGCTGGCTTGAAAATATTGCTAGCATCGAGGCTGCCGCTTGCGCCGCCTGCGCCTACAATGGTGTGTATTTCATCAATAAACAAAATCACATCACGGTTTTTTTCAAGCTCATTCATAATGGCTTTCATGCGTTCTTCAAACTGTCCACGGTATTTTGTACCTGCTACCAAAGCCGCTAAATCTAATGAAATCACTCTTTTATCGAACAACACACGGCTTACTTTGCGTTGCACAATACGTAGTGCCAAGCCTTCTACTATGGCGGTTTTACCTACACCAGGCTCTCCTATTAAAATTGGATTGTTCTTTTTTCTACGCGATAAAATTTGCGATACACGCTCTATTTCATTTTCACGCCCTACAATTGGGTCAAGTGTACCGGCTTCGGCCATTTTGGTAATATCTCTACCAAAATTATCTAGCACAGGGGTTTTACTTTTAGCGTTAGTATTGGGCTTGCCAGCTGTAGCACCTGTGCTACCACGTTGACCACCAAAACCTTTTTTATCATCATCAAATTCGTCGTCCTGATCGTCAGGAAATTCGTTACGAGGGTTGTTAGGTGCAGAACTACCTACCATACCTAATTCATTTCTAAACATATCGTAATCCACATCAAACTGATTTAAAATTTGTGTTGCAATATTTTCTTTGTTTTTTAAAATGCTCAACATTAAATGTTCGGTTTCTACCAGTGGGCTTTTTAATGCTTTGGCTTCTAAAACTGTTACACGGATAACTTTTTCGGCTTGCTTGGTTAAAGGCAAGCTATTAATATTAGCAATGTTTTTACCAGTTTTGTCTTTAACTGCAAGTTCTATTTCTTTACGCAGTTCGTACAAATCAACATTCAGTTGTCGCAATACTTTAATGGCGGTATTTTCGCCATCACGTATTAACCCCAACAATAAATGCTCTGTACCAATAAAATCATTTCCCAAGCGCAAAGCTTCTTCACGGCTAAATGAAATGATTTCTTTTACTTGTGCTGAAAAATTATTATCCATGTTATAAATTTATATTCGCCTGTACAATTATAACGAATATTTTTGAGTAATGTTTCTACTGTTTTATGCACAGTATGTTAATGAAGTATATTAATGAAAAGATAAGCTATGAAGTTCAAAATTGATACCAAGGAAAAATTTACCGTTGTAACGCCAATTGAGCCGCATTTTGCTGACAATGTGACTGCGGATTTTAATGCCCTTTGTGGTATTTTACTACAAAAAAACATTAAAAACACCATCTTAAATATGACCAACGTAATAGCCATAGACAACAACAGTTGTGACGCTATAACGCAGTGGCAGCAAGGCTTTTACGAAGCGAACGCCAGTTTTGTTATTTGCGAAATGACGCCAGAAGCTGAAGCCGTTTTTGACAAACTTGAACTAACTGACGTTTTAAACATAACACCTACCGAAAGTGAGGCGTGGGATATTGTACAAATGGAAGAAATAGAGCGAGAATTATTAGATGGTGACGATTTTGAGTTTGAAGCCAACGAATAAATTGTACGAACTATAAAGAATTAAACGAATTGCACAAATTAAACTAAACTATTTTCAAATTTATTTTGAGAAGACATTTGCGTAATTGTTGCAATTATTAATTTCTAAAACTCGTATAATTGGCTTTAATTCGTGTAATCCTATGATTGAACGAGTGAAATAAAACATTATGCTTGGTGTAACCATTTTAGGTAATAATTCTGCAATTCCTGCTTACGATAGGCATCCTACCTCGCAAGTAGTTACTATGAATGACCAACTTATTTTAATAGATTGTGGCGAAGGCACGCAAATGCAAATGGCCAAATACAGAATAAAACGTAGTAAAATCAACTACATTCTTATTTCGCACTTACACGGCGATCATTACTTTGGCTTAATGGGTATTCTTACAAGCATGGGCTTACTTGGCAGAGAAACCGATTTACACCTTTTTGCACCACCATTACTTGAACCCATTATTCAGGCGCAGCTAAATGCTGCAAACACCGTACTTCCATACCCTTTACACTTTCATGCTTTAGAAGAAGATGGCCTAATTTGGAACGATAATAAATTTACCATTGAGTGTTTTAGTACCAAACATAGAGTGGCTTGTAAGGGCTTTATCATTCGTGAAAAAAAGCAACCAAGAAAAATAGACAACACAACCATTCACAAATACCAAATACCAACAGCTTTTTACGACAAGCTAAAAATGGGTGAAGATTACGAGACTAAAACAGGTGAGATTATTAAAAAGGAATGGGTTACTGTAGCTAATAAACCTGCTTGCAGTTATGCGTTTTGTGCCGATACTATTTACGATGAAACATTAGTGCCTATTGTAAAAAATGTATCATTACTGTATCATGAATCTACCTATTTAAAAGACATGAACGACAGGGCGGCTTTACGCTTTCATGCCACATCGGAACAAGCGGCAACCATTGCCTTAAAAGCAGAAGTTAACAAGCTAATACTAGGGCATTTTAGTAGTAAATACGAAGTGCTTGACCAGTTTTTAGAAGAAGCAGGAGCAATTTTTACCAATACAGATTTAGCCATTGAAGGCGTTACTTTTTTACTAAATAAATAGCAGCAGTAACCGCTTAATAAAACTGATACAACCATGTACTATCATTCCTCATGGGCAATCACTAAACATCGTTATTCATCATCGGATATTAGCAGTCATCAACCATGTATAAAACCCTGGAAACACCAATTTCCAATAAGCTTCGTTATGCTGCCCAAGTGGGCTAATTTGTGTGGTTACTTCGTAGCGAGGTTTTGTTTTTAAAATTGTTTCCATTTTAGTAACATTGGTTACCATGGTTGCATCTTCTTTTGCGCCTGCATACATAAAAAAGCGAGGCAAGGCCGTTGTTGTAAAATTAGTTGCTTCGGTATAAATATTGGGTGCAATCCAAAACGATGGCGAAAAAATACCAGCAGCCCCAAACACTTGTGGATATTGCATGATAGCGTAAGCACTTATCAAGCCACCCATGCTACTACCTGCAATAAATGTAAAATCGGGACCTTTTTTTGTACGGTATTTTGTATCGATATAGGGCTTTAAGGTTTGCACTAAAAAATCTACATACTGCTTTCCTTCACCTTTATTTTCAGGGGTAGTAAATGCGCCTTTTAAGCTATAATTGTAAGGCGAATATTCGCTCATGCGCTTATCGCCACCATTATCTATACCCACCACAATACACTCTTTAGCAATCTTTTGCTGCAAGCTATCTAAACATTCATCAATGCCCCATTCTGCGGCATAAGCTGTTTGTTCATTAAACAAATTCTGCCCATCGTGCATGTACAAAACAGGGTAAGTTTTTGTAGAAGAGGCATAACTTTTTGGCAAATAAATCCATATTTTGCGTGTACTATTGAGTTGTGGCATTTTAAAAGCCGTATCTATTACTTTTACTTGTGGGCTTGCTGTGTAGCGTTTTGGTTTATCTGGATAATCATCTTTCCAGCCTGCAATGGTTATTTCTTGCGATAGATCTGCATTTACATCTACAATTCTATCGGCAATATCTCTACCGTCGTTGGTACATTCTACTTTATCGAAGCTGCCTCTTGTAAATTTAAAAGCATAATTACCCGCAGCAACATCTTTAATAACAATGCTTTTTCTACCACCGGCAAAAGGTTTTAGTTTATACTTCTCATCTTTTGGGTTCCAATTGTTAAACGTACCAGCTACATAAATTTCATCATTTTGCTTTGTGGCCACAGTAGTTACCACTAAACGTACAGAAAACTGTGCATTTACAAACAAAGTAAATAAGGCTAACAGCAAGCATAAAGCAATCTTTTTCATTTGGTAAAAATACAAGTTGGCTACACAAAAAAAGCCATTTCTATTGTAAAAAATGGCTTTTGGTGATGTTAAAATAAAGGTCTTAATCTAAAATTTCAACTTTAGCAGGGTATTTACTTTTATTAAAAATAAATATCGCATCGTTTAAACTTGCGTTGGTATTTAAGTTAGTTAAGCTAATTTCTGTTTTGTTATTGCCTTTATCAAGGATGTTTACTTTGGTAAACATGTTTTTTGTTTTGTCGATAAATAACAACACTTTAGAAAAATTTTTGCGTTTATCAGTTGGTGTTAACTCTATTTGATAAGTTGTGCCAGCAGATGACACTAATTTGTAAGTAAAATCTTTATCGTAAAAATTAGAAAATAATTTTTGTGGGCTTAATAAAGATTCTGCTTCATCTGCACCAGTTACGGTAATGGTGTTATTTCCATCAAAATTGTACACTTTATTACCATCACAAATTACTTCTGTTTTACCTTGTTTTAAAAGGTATTTCTTGTTTTTGTAGCTAATAGTGCCAGATTTACTACCATTACTAACACCTTTACTATTCAATGATTTAATGGTAATACTTGAGGTAATTGCTTTAAAATTTTTGATATTAGCACTTACACCATCTAATACTTTTTTTGCTGCTGGATCGTTTTGGGCAAAAAGGCTGCCTGCAAGAAGTAAGCAAGCAAAAGATAACATTACAATTTTATTCATTCTTCTATTTTAATTGGGCAAATATATGCCCTAAACTATTCTTACAATGACTAGGCCCGAAACATAAGGTTTAAACACTTAAAAAATGGTGAGGTGGTAAATAAAAATCGATACCAATTTAATAATTGTTAAAGTAACAATTATTATCTTCGATGGTTTCATTAATTTGCCATTACTAAACCTGTAAACTAACCAAATGAAAATTAAGTTCTTCTGCCCCATTTGGGGTTCCGAAACCCTAGCATTTGATGTATTTTTAGAAAAAGTAAAACTTGCAGGCTACGATGGTGTTGAAATGAACTTGCCACTAGCTAAAGCGCAAAAAGAAGCCATTTTAAGCACACTTGAAAGTTACAACATGCCATGGATTGGGCAACATTGGGAAACAATGACGGCAGACTTTGAAGAACACAAACAACAATTTTCAGAAATTTTAATCAATCTTGCTAGCAGCAAACCCCTGTTTATTCATTCTCAAACAGGAAAAGATTTTTTTTCTTTTCAGCAAAATGTACAATTAATTGAACTTGCAGATGATATTTCTAAACAATACGGCGTTACAATTATCCACGAAACACACAGAGGGAAATTCAATTTTGCTCCGCATACTACACAACGTTTTCTACAACAAATACCTACGCTACGTTTAGGATTAGATATTTCTCATTGGGTAAATGTGGCAGAATCTTGGCTAGAAGACCAAGCATTGGCTACTGCATTGGCTTTTGAAAGAGTAGACCATATTCATGCAAGAGTTGGCTTTCCTGAAGGGCCACAAATACCAGACCCAAGAGAGCCCGAATGGCAAGAAGCATTAACCAAACACGTAAATTGGTGGAAGCAAATAATAGCCTTGCGCCAGCAAGATGGCCTTGCATATTTTACCATAACGCCCGAATTTGGCCCCTACCCTTACATGACAATGTTGCCCGCAAGCAAGCTACCAATTGCGAATCAATGGGATGTTAATGTGTTTATGAAAAATTACTTAAAAAAGGCTTTATTGTAATAATAACAACAACAATGCTAGTAACAGAAAATACGCTAAGAGATTACAGTTTAATAGGTGTTGAAGCAAAAAAAGCTGTTGAAATGGGCTTGGCAAATGCAGATTGGTATCAATCGCCTATAGAAAGAGATAAAATGCGCAGCTTACTTACTCGTAAAGATGGGCCAGCCATTTTAGATACCTTAATTTGGTTGGGTTTAATTGGTTTATCGGGCTACTTAGTGTACAAATGGTGGGGGCATTGGTATGCAATATTGCCATACATGGTTTATAGTATTTTGTATGCTTCAAGTTCCGATTCGCGTTGGCACGAATCAAGCCACGGCACAGCCTTTAAAACAGATTGGCTAAATAATGCCTTATACGAAATATCATCGTTCATGGTATTTAGGCAATCAACTGTGTGGCGATGGAGCCACGCAAGGCATCACAGCGATACCATTATTAGAGGTAGAGACCCAGAAATAAGCGTACAGACACCACCAAGATTAAGAGATTTGGCTTTGGTGTTTTTAGGTATTGGCGCAGCCTTACCCGAGTGGAAAAAACTATTAACCCATGCCTCGGGAAAAATAGACAAAGAGGTAGCTACTTATTTACCCGAATACGAACACAAAAAAGTAATTTTTATTTCTAGAATATACCTATCAATATTCATTTTGGTAATAGCACTTTCTATCATTTTCCAATCTTTCTTGCCAATAATGTATGTGGGTTTACCCACATTATTTGGCACTTGGCTGATGCCTATTTATGGCTTTACACAACATGCAGGGCTTCAAGAAAATGTATTAGACCATCGGTTAAATTGCCGCACTGTGTACATGAATAGCGTTAACCGATTTTTATATTGGAACATGAATTATCACCTGGAGCACCACATGTTTCCATTAGTGCCATATCATGCCTTACCTAAATTACACGAATTAATTAAAGACGATTGCCCAAAACCTTACAAGGGTATTATAGATGCCTATAAAGAAATTATTCCCACCATCTTAAAACAGCGTAAAGACCCTAGCTTTTACGTAAAACGAGCATTGCCCCAAAAACAAAAGAACCTCAATAATAGCAACCTTATTAAAGGTGATGCAAAAAAGTTACAAGATGGCAAAATTGAAGTTTGTGAACTAGATGCCTTGTTTGTAGGCGATATAAAACGCTTTGATTTTAATAATAAAACATACGCCATTTATAGAACACTAGATGATGAAGTTTTTGCCACAGATGGCATTTGCACACATGGCAATACGCACTTGGCAGAAGGCATAATTATAGGTAATGATATTGAATGTCCTAAACACAATGGTCGCTTTGGTATTAAAGATGGCTTGCCCAAAAGAAGCCCTGTTTGCGAAGCACTTAATACTTATGCCATAACCATAGAAAATGGCTATATTTTCTTGCATCTAACCAATACTACCAAACTACAAACAAAACAGGCATTTAGCTACAAAGTAGTAAGCAACCATAATATTGCCACATTTATTAAGGAGTTAATTTTAGAACCAATTGGCAATAATAAAATTGATTTTAAACCAGGGCAATACACCAAAATTGCAATTCCTGAATACAACATACAGTTTAGCCAACTAACCATAGAAGCAGATTATTTGCAAACTTGGCAAGCGCAAAAATTGCTACACTACAAGGTAAACAACGCTTTAGAAACAACACGTAATTACTCTATGGCAAGTAACCCTGCAACAGATGAGCAATTGAAATTTAATGTTCGTATTGCATTGCCACCTGCCAATAGTAATGCGCTTGCGGGCATTGGGTCAACGTATGTATTTAGCTTAAAGCCCAATGACACCGTTACACTAGCAGGAGCTTTTGGCAACTTTGAAATTAGGCAAACCAATAACGAAATGATTTATTTAGGTGGTGGTGCAGGTATGGCGCCACTACGTTCGCATATTGCCTACCTTTTTGAGACATTGCAAACACAACGTAAAGTTAGTTTTTGGTATGGTGCTCGCTCAAAATTGGAGTTATTTTATGTTGGCTACTTTAAACAATTAGCTGCAACATTTGAGAATTTCTCATTTCATATTGCTTTATCTGAACCTAAAATTGAAGACAATTGGGCAGGTGAAATTGGCTATATCCACGAAGTGCTTTACAACAATTATTTAAAAAACAAAGCCGATATTAACGAAGTAGAATTTTATTTGTGTGGCCCACCTATAATGACAAAAGCTAGCATAGAAATGCTAAACAGCCTTGGCGCACAAATGGATAAAATAGCTTACGACGAGTTTTAGAATTTTAAACACCTCATAACCACATTAAAACAAACAATACATGATAACCCCCAACCCAATTATTGGCACTTTTTTACACGCTATTGGTGGCGTTTCAGCGGCAAGTTGCTATTTACCTAGTACCAAATTACAAAAATGGTCTTGGGGTACATTTTGGTTGGCACAAGCCCTATTTGCTTGGATAATTATTCCGCTTATTTTGGGATGGTTAACAGTGCCTAACTTTTTTACGATACTAGCCAAAGCACCCTCAAAACCTTTTTGGATGGCATTTATTTTAGGTGGCATTTATGGCTTTGGTGGCATGTCATTTGGCAAAGCAATAAATCATATTGGCTATTCATTAACCTACACTTTAGCCATTGGTATTTCGGCGGTAATTGGCACCATTTTACCTTTATTTGTTTTTGGTGGATTAGATACTTTTTTCACCAAACCTGGTGGTAATATCGTGCTTATAGGCATGATTTTTTCTGTTGTAGGCGTGTTATTCTGCGGCTGGGCTGGCTTTAAAAAAGAGAAAGATTTAACAGTATTATCTAACAATGGTAAGGGTTTTAAGATGTTGTTAGGCTTGTTACTATCAATAGTAGCAGGCGTATTATCGGGTGTTTTTAATCTATCTCTTGAATATGGTAAACCAATTGCAGATATGGCTGCAAACAACGGTGCAGGCAATTTTGAAGGCAATGCCAAAATGATTGTTTCTACTAGCGGCTGTTTTTTTGTAAACCTTATCTGGTTTGTAATTGCAGGTATTAAAGGCCGCACTTTGAAAGAATTTTTACCAACTAATGCAGTAAGCAATAAATTCTTGCTTGGCAATTGGCTTTTAGCCGCATCGGCAGGTTTACTTTGGAGCCTTCAATTCTTTTTTTACGGTTTAGGCCATGTAAAAATGGGCAATTTTGAATTTGCTAGTTGGGTTTTACACATGTCTATGCTCATATTTTTTAGCTACATAGTGGGTGTACTATTGAAAGAATGGAAACAGGTAAAACCGGCTACCAATCTTATTTTAATCATTGGGTTATTAATTCTAGTAGCCTCATTTTGTATTACTAGTTATGGTAGCTACATTGGCGAACAAATGATTAGCACTCGTAAATAATAGCATCAAAAGAAACTTGATGGGATAATCAACAGTTATCCCATCGAGTCTAAATATTCTTGTAATTCTGTTTCACTTTTAAACAACACTTCTCTGGCTTTATTACCAAGGTTAACACCTACAATACCTGCCGATTCTAATTGGTCCATCAAGCGGCCAGCCCTATTGTAGCCAAGTTTCATTCTACGTTGTATTAAAGAGGTAGAACCAATTTGATTTTGTACAATCAACTTTGCAGCATCATTAAATAAGGGATCTCTATCGGCGGCATCAAAACCTTTGCCACCGCCTTCTTCTTTTTCATCGATGTATTCGGGCAATAAAAAGGCATCTGGATAGCCACGTTGGTTGCCAATAAATTCTACAATTTTATCAACCTCTGGTGTGTCTACAAATGCACATTGCAAACGAGTAATATCGCCATTATAGCTTATTAGCATATCGCCTTTACCTATTAATTGCTCGGCACCACCAGCATCTAAAATGGTTCTACTATCTATTTTGCTAGATACTTTAAAGGCAATTCGGGCAGGAAAATTAGCCTTAATTGTACCTGTAATAATATTTACCGAAGGCCTTTGTGTGGCAATAATTAAGTGAATACCAATAGCCCTTGCAAGCTGCGCCAATCTTGCTATTGGCATCTCTACTTCTTTACCAGCGGTCATAATCAAATCGGCAAATTCATCTACCACCAACACTATAAATGGTAAAAATTGATGGCCTTTTTGTGGGTTCAATTTGCGATTTAAAAACTTCTCATTGTACTCTTTAATGTTTCTACAACCAGCTTCTTTTAGCAAGTCATAACGATTATCCATCTCTATACACAAGGCGTTTAACGTGTGTACTACTTTCTTTGTATCAGTAATAATACTTTCTTCTTCGCCAGGTAGTTTGGCTAAAAAATGTTTTTCTATCACTTTGTAAATGCTCAACTCTACCTTCTTTGGATCTACTAGTACAAACTTTAAGTGTGATGGATGTTTTTTGTACAACAACGACACTAGTATGGCATTTAAACCCACCGATTTACCTTGACCAGTAGCACCTGCCATTAATAAATGTGGCATGGTTGCTAGGTCTACTATAAAGTTTTCGTTGTCAATTTTTTTACCAATAGCTATTGGTAAAGAAAAGGAACTGTTAGTAAACTTTTCCGAAGCCAATAAGGTCTTCATGCTTACTACCGTTTTACGCACATTTGGCACTTCTATACCAATAGTGCCTTTGCCCGGTATTGGTGCTATAATACGAATACCTAAAGCTGCCAAACTCAATGCTATATCGTCTTCTAGGTTTTTAATACGACTAATACGCACCCCTGGTGCAGGTACAATTTCGTATAAGGTAACTGTAGGCCCTACGGTAGCTGCAATACGCTGTATGGCTATGTCGTAGTTTTTAAGTGTGGCAATAATTTGATTTTTATTAGTTTCTAGTTCGTTAGGGTCGTGAACAATTTTCTCACTACCATGCGTTTCTAGCAACTCTATCGATGGGTATTTGTAGTCTTTCAGTTCAAGTGTTGGGTCAAACAAGGTATCTATACCAAAGTGGTCAACAGGCAACGGTCTACGGTCTAAGGTTTCATCCTCATCATCAACCATATCTTGCATCTCAAGTTCAATATCTATTTCATCATCAAACTCAATCTTTAAAGGCCTTCTAGCTTCTACCGTTGGTTCGTGTTCTTCAATATCTTCGTCATCATCATCTACATTAAAAGGTATGTTGTTTGCTGTTGGTTTCAACATTATTGCCGCTACACCTTCATTATCTGTAGGTGCTATTTCTAGTGGTAAATCCAACATCGTATCTATGGCCTTTTCCTTCTTCTTTTTGGAATCTTCGGCTATAAACAATTTGCCTTTATTTTCTGCTACAGGCGGTGCATCTATGTCTTTTTCAGTTACGCCAAACTGGTTCAATGGGTCGTGTTTTGGTGCTTCTTCTTTTGGCGTTACTACCACTTTACCGCTAGCACCCTCTTTTAATTTATTTTGACTTAATGGTAAAATTTGTGCCTCAGCTTCATCAATATCTTCTTCTAAAATATCACCTTCTATGTTATTTTCACCCATCAAATCAAGGCTATCATTTGTATCTTTCAAATCGGCAGTTACCTTGTTTTCGGGCCATTTAAACGATGGGTTAAAACGCCAAATAACATAGCTAAATACAGTAACCACAAGCAATGCACTTGTACCTACATTACCTATCCATTTTACAAACCAATTGCTCAACAACTCGCCCACAGCACCACCCCAGCTAAAGTAGCTAGTACTTGTAATAAATGCAAAAGCCATGCTTAGCACCACCAAGCCTACTATTACATAACGCAGGTTACGCACAAGGCTAAAAATTTTTTTGCCAAACAATAAATTAATACCTAACACAAAAAAGAAGGTACAAAACAAATACGATGCAATGCCAAAGCCTTTGTAAATAAACAAATGCGCCACAAAAGCCCCCAAAACACCCAACAAATTATGCACCCGCACATCGTTGGTGGCAAAAATTTTAATGCCAAATTGGTACACTTTATCCTGATCTTCTTGCCATGTAAACAAGTACGATGTAAAAGCAATAAACAAGAAAATAGTAAGCAACAGGCTTATGGCACCTGCAATTTTTGTTGTGCGTTCGTCCTTAACCACTTCAACCACGGTAACATCTACCTCTTTATCTTCAGTTAATACCTCGGGGTTAGGCGGTGGTGGAACTTTCTTTTTTAAGCTATTTGCCATGAAAACAAATATACGTTTTGCTACTGCGAGTAATTATTTTTGAGCCAGCATGTGGATTTCTTATCGGCACCTGTTGCGTAGCACACTTGTACGTGGATAACTCTGAGGAACAGTTTAAGGTGTTTGGGATTTGAGATTTGAAAGCCTACAAAAATGGCGCAAGAAAATTGTACAAAGGGTTTAAAGACATGTTTTCCAAATCCCAATGTTCTTTATTGTTAAAATCTCGATTCTTATCCTTTACTTTTTCTTTTTCACTACCTGTAGTACCATGAAGAACTTCCATGTAAGCATAAATTTTTGTTTTTCGAGCAGGTATCGTATAATTTTTCTTTAAACCAGAAATACAATTTTCAAAACTAGCCCAACACTTAAATATGTCCTCGTTATTAGGATTAATAATGCTTGATAAAAGCGTTTCTAAATCACCATTATCTTTATTGTTAGGGAAAAGAAATAATACAAACTGAATACCTAATTCAGCTTTAATAGCCTCTATTTCAGCTTTTCTCGTTTCAAAACCACCTAAATTATGTTCAGCATCAGCATCCAAAATCACCACATTAACACCTTCGTCATTATTGGGTCCTGAATTAATAAGAAACTGATCTACTTCTTTGCGAATGCCTGTCCATCCACCTAAATTAACAATATCACTTTTCCCAAGTGTTTTATTGAATCGATTAAGTACGAAGTCTTTTATAAATTTTATATCAGCTTCACCTTCAACAAAAATTTTACACTTCATCTTTTATCGAATTTCATTGTCATAATCAATAGAATGTTCAAACTGTTCAAATGTATAAGTGTAAGCTTTTACTACTTTATGCTTATGTTCTACTAATCGTATCACTCTACCTTTATCTTGATAGCCCAATTCTTCTAAAGCCTCTTTATAATATTGCAACGCTTCTTTGCTGTGCGTAGTGGCAAATAATTGTACTTGGTTATCGATAGACGATTCAATTAAAATTTTCCAAAAATCTTTCATTCTACTGTAATGAATGCCTGTATCAATTTCATCAATCATTAAACGCTTACCCGAATGAATAATAATAGAAATTAACAAACGAAACAGTTTTAAAAAGCCGTCACCAAAAGTAGCTAATGGCAAAACCGCATCTTCGTCATTTTGGCCAATTAATAAAATCGCATCTTTTGAAAATCCTGCATTTACTTCAATCGTCTTTATCTGAGGTACAATTTTTCTTAATGCGTCAAGAAATTTCTCACGTCTTTTTCCACTTAACTGAATGTAAGTAGAGTAATATTTTGTTAAATCATGGTCGTAAGAATACCCAAATGGTACAAAAGGCACGTGTAAGTTTAGTTTAGTAATTTTTTGATTTACTTCAAATTTTAAATCGATTTCTAAAATCAAATTTTGTGCATTAAAATTCCATGATCTTAAATTAGGCAAACTATTAGGTTGATTAATCAATCTATAAATAAAAATACCCTCAAGTGTTTCTGTTTTAAATAAAAATTGCTCGTCCGTATTTTTATCATTTAAGAAATAATCTAAAAAATAATTTTTTTGATATTGATCCTCAAGATTATCAAACTTTCTTAAAGAAGTAAGAATATAATAAAGATTATTAAGGAATTTTTTTCCATCTGCATCTACCAACAACGCCTCCAACACACTCGTTTTGCCCACATTGTTATCCCCTACAATCAAGTTAAACTGCCCTATATTATTCATCTCAAGCGATTCAAAACGCTTAAAATTTTCTACTTTAAAATATTTGAGATGTTGATTTTCCATTATTACAATTTTAATCAGCTACAAAGTAATTGATTTTATAGCAAGTATTTTCAAACGTATTTTTCCTAACTACAGCAACATAACATTTATAAATTTCAAATCAAAAATTTCAAATTTTAATTACCTCACCACCTCATTTACCCAACCATTCTTGTAGGCATACAATTTTCCGTGAATCATCATTTGCTTGCCTTTGCGCAATGGCGTAAGGTCTATAATATCTTCATTCATAAAATGTAAGCTACCATTGGTTTTCAGTGCTATTTCAATGTATTCTGGTCGTATGCCTATTCTATTGCCACAAGCAATTACTTTCACAGGTTTTTTAATGGTTTCTGCTAGCGAAATATCTCGTACAGGTGCCCAACTATCGGCTAACAGCACCACATCTTCACAATCGCTACACAAGTCAATACCTTTAATAAGGGCTTCGCAATCATTCTCTTGAATGTCGTTGTTTTGGCATTTATCCATAGTGCTAATAATCTGCTTTGATAGTTGAATGGCATCTTTATACACTTCACCATAAATACCGCCTGTTCTACCTATTTTTTTATAGTCATTATTTCTACCATCACCATCGTTAAAGCATACTACATATTGCACATTGCTTTTTTGGGCCTCACTATTTATCCATGCAAAAATTTGTGCTACATAAGGGCTCATGCTACCTGTAACATCTGCCACTACTAGCATTTTATTAAATTGATTGCGCTTTAAAGTTTTTAATACTCCAGAATCGCCCAACGAACGCAATACTGGCGGCACCAACTTGGTACTTGCTTGCAAGGGTGGTGCTAGTAAAAAGAAAACAGAATCTTTATCTCGTAAAAACTTTGCCCCCATATCGGGCATTAGTTCGCTGCTTTTAGCTTCTTTGTAAGTAAACGACACAATGGTATCTTTTGGCGCAGCCATCTTTTGCAATACTGGTTTATTAATATCGCTTTTACGTAGCGGCCTGTTAAATATAACCACTCGTTGCCTTCGAAGGCCATTATGTATGGCACTCCAATTATTAACCTTTTCTTCTACAAATGGTACTTCTGCTGGTACATTTATTACAGTGGGCGTTACAGATTTTATCAAATCAATTTCCTTCTTTTTTGTAACCATTGTTTCGGGGCTGCGATAATTAACTACAAAACCGTGTAACATATTTGCTGCCGAGGCTTTGTCTTTACCATCTAACTGTCTAATAATTTGCCAAAGCGTATTTGGCTGTTGCGTGGCAGTAGGCACTAAATAGGCCAAAGCTTGTAAGCGCCTTTTGTTTAAAGCTATTAAATTTTGGTTGGCGGGATAATCTGTAAACAACAAATCAACAGACAAAATTTGGGCATTTTGTAGTTTATAAACACCAGTGGTATCTACAAAGCTGCTACTTGCATAATTCATTTGCAGCACCAATGTTTCGTTACCCACTTTAGCTAGTTGATACGCAGGTATGCGTATAATATTATTCGCCAAAACAGAGTCGATTAAATTTTCGGTTTGTGCATTTGACACTAAAGCAACTACTGCTAATAATCCACTTAAAATATACTTCATCAGTGCGTTTTGAGTTTTGTGTTTTGTGTTCTTGAAACTTGTTTCTTGCTTCTAACCCGTCTTCCTGCTTGCCTTACAACTCTTTGCCTGCTTGCCTTACAACTCTTTGCCTGCTTGCCTTACAACTCTTTGCC
>JASGCX010000022.1:0-6706 GCA_030053925.1 Flavobacterium sp. | reverse complement strand
CTCTTTGCCTGCTTGCCTTACAACTCTTTGCCTGCTTGCCTTACAACTCTTTGCCTGCTTGCCTTACATCTCTTTGCCTGCTTGCCTTACAACTCTTTGCCTGCTTGCCTTACAACTCTTTGCCTGCTTGCCTTACATCTCTTTGCCTGCTTGCCTTACAACTCTTTGCCTGCTTGCCTTACAACTCTTTGCCTGCTTGCCTTACATCTTCATCAACCATTCTAAAAAGTTGCAGGGCAATACGTTAGGTTTTGCTTGTACACACGCCTATAAGTGGTAGTTTTTTGTTTGGTTAGATAGAGAAAACCAGCACAATCATCTAATCTTACTTCACATAAATACTGCACATATTGAACAAACGTAGGCTAACTTGCAAGTTTATTAATGGTTAAAGATGTTTGTGGTGCGTAAATATAACTTTAGCAGTAACCACATCCAAAAATGAACCTACTACCAACAAAAATTTAACCTTTATGTGGAACGATTATAAAAAAGGATTTAAAGCTTATTTACAATTAGAGAAATCGTTGAGCGATAATTCGGTAGAGGCTTACTTACGTGATGTAGAAAAATTGACTAGCTATTTAGAGATAAACAATTCCATTAAAAGCCCTGCCAACTTGGTATTGAAAGATTTGCAAGGTTTTATAAAATGGATTGCAGAACTTGGTATGACATCAACCTCGCAAGCTAGAATTATTTCGGGCATTAAGGCATTTTACAAGTATTGCATTTTAGAGCAAATATGCACCACCGATCCATCTACCCTTTTAGATGCACCCAAAACCAAACGCTTACTACCAGACACTTTGAGCTTTGATGAGATAGAAAAAATGATTGCTGCCATAGACTTAAGCAAGCCCGAAGGCGGCCGCAATAAAGCCATTATTGAAACCATGTACAGTTGTGGCTTGCGTGTAAGCGAAACGGTGAATTTAAAAATTAGTTGCCTGTATTTAGAGGTAGGTTTTATACGTGTAATTGGCAAAGGCGATAAAGAAAGATTGGTACCAATAGGCAGAGATGCTATTAAATACATTGAAATTTATAAAAACGAAATACGCAAACAGCAACCCATACAAAAAGGCTTTGAAGACTTTTTATTTGTAAACAATAGAGGTAAATTATTAAGCCGAGTAATGATTTTTTACATTATTAAAGATTTGGCCGCTAAAGCAAATATTAAGAAAACTATTTCGCCACACACGTTGCGCCATTCTTTTGCTACACACTTGGTAGAAGGCGGTGCAGACTTACGTGCCGTGCAAGAAATGCTTGGCCACGAAAGCATTACTACCACTGAAATTTACACCCATTTAGATAGAGATTATTTAAGAAGCACTTTACAGCAATTTCATCCTGCATTTAAAAATAAGCCGCTGGCAAATAGCATTAATTAACGTAGAAATTAGCTGAAAAAGAAGTTGGGCAAAGCCCCCTAAACTTTGCCCAATTGAAACTTCTGTGTTGGGTTATTATTGCACAAGCAACTTATCTACTCGTTGCTTATTAGTTAATGTATTTAACAAGCGTACATAGTTAACACCTTGACTTAACCCTGTGGGTAAATTAAACTGTACGGTTTGTTTAGTTGCTTGAGTATTAATCATTCTACTCACTACAACTTTCGATTGGCTGTTTAAAATTTGCACCTCATAATTGCCTGCCTCTTTTATTGAAATATTAATAATGCCATTTGCGTTTACAGGATTTGGGTACACATTAAAAGCTTTGCCATCAATAACTTTAGACACACATTGAGATAAGGTATCTAACAGCGGCTTTTTCTCAATTTGGGGTTTTCTTTTTTTAAATTGTCTTACCACAACAACTTCACCCAAAAATGCTACTTCACTCATTGCAAGCTTAATAGGTTTTATTTCGCTGTTAGCAACCACGTCAAACTCTTTGGTTGTATAACCAATGTATGAAACACTTATTGTTACCTTGTTCTTATCCACTTTTAATGAAAACCTACCATCAGCATCTGTAGATACGCCAATTCTAACGTTCTTTATTACCACAGAAGCACCTTGAAGCGGTTTATCATGTTCATCAACTACTCTACCAACCACGTTTTTTACGGCAGACTTTACCGCTACTTTGCCTACAACTACGTCTTTAAAATCGTTCACTACTATTGTGGTATCACCAATTAATTGCTTTGCGTTATCATGGCTTTGTGCAGATGATTGCCTTAGCATTACAAGCAACCAAGCAATTGAAGCCAACCAATAGCGCCAAGTTCTTTTGGGTTGCAATTGTGTTGCTATAATTGGCCTATCTAGTTGGTTGTTGGTAAAATGCCCGCAAGTATTGCCAGTATTTTTCTTCAAATAGTTCAGTACTTCGTTATCAGTCATCACACTAAAATCAACCACCACTTTTGCGCAGCTAACACAAAAGCGGCCTTTGTCTTCTAGCATCATTGTATGCCAATTTTCATGGCAAGGTTTGGGTACACTAATGGTTACATTACTATTCATACAGTATAATTTGTTTATTGTATCATCAATTTATCTACCCCTTGTTTCTGCGTAGCGGTGTTTATTAAGCGCACATAATACATACCTGCAACAGCACCACTTGGCACGGCTATTTGTATTACTTGCTTTAAAGATTGTGTACTGTGCTGTTGCGTGTATAACAACTTAGATTGATTGCTAAGTATTTGCACCTCATAATTGCCCGCCTCTTTTACAGCAATGTGAATGGTGCCGCTTTTATTAACAGGATTTGGGTAAATAGTAAACGCTGCGTTCTTAAATACCTTGGCTATTGCCAAAGGAATGGTGTCACGTTTTGAGACCTTTCGATAAGCAACCAACCCACCTACTCTGCCAAACAAACAATTAATTGTACCATAACCAACCACAGTTACATCAGGCAATTGAACCGCTTTGCTTTTAAGCGCAATTACTTGCGATGCTTTTGTTTTAGCAGAAATTGATACTTCTTTGGTTTCATAACCTACAGACGAAACAACTAGGCTAATACTATCAAGTTTATATTTATTGTCAATAGAAAACTTACCCAAACTATCTGTACTAGCAATACCAATTTTTGCTTTAGTAGTTACAGATGCAAAAGCTATTGGCCTATTATTGTCGTCAACAACTGTGCCCTCAATAAATGTATTTGGCGCAATGGGCTGTTCAATTAATCTTACATCGCCCATAATAATTGGTTCTCCAATAATTCCTGTAGTTGTAATTATTTCTTGTGTCTTGAGCCTTATTTGCTTCTTCGCCGTTGGCTTTTTAACCAATACTTTACCTTGTGTAATGGCGGTTTTAGTTTGTGCAGTGCTGCGTTGCACCATTACAAGCAACCAAGCAATTGAAGCCAACCAATAGCGCCAAGTTCTTTTGGGTTGCAATTGTGTTGCTATAATTGGCCTATCTAGTTGGTTGTTGGTAAAATGCCCGCAAGTATTGCCAGTATTTTTCTTCAAATAGTTCAGTACTTCGTTATCAGTCATCACACTAAAATCAACCACCACTTTTGCGCAGCTAACACAAAAGCGGCCTTTGTCTTCTAGTGTCATGGCATCCCAATTTTCGTGGCAAGGTATAGGTATGTGAATCTGTAAATTGTTAGTCATATAGTGCAGTTTTAATTGTTTGTTGTAGAAGATGCAGCTTGCAGAACGATTGCATAAATGTTTTCAAAAAAAAATTCCTGTACTTTCATCGCACCATTAGCAGCATGATAAACAGCCATTCACTAAATACTTTTACCGATGCTCAATTGGTGTTGCATTACAAGCAACATCGGCAGCAGCAGGCTTTGGCGGTATTGTATATGCGTTATGCCGATTTGGTGTATGGTGTATGTGTGAAGTATTTAAAAGACCAAGATTTTGCAAAAGATGCCGTGATGAATATTTACGTGGCATTAACCAATAAACTATTACTACACAACCCCGATAATTTTAAAAGTTGGTTGTATGTATTGACAAAAAATTGGTGCTTAATGCAGTTGCGCCGAGAAAAAGGCAAAGGCTTTGCAGAATTATCAGAAACTTTTATGCAATTAGAAGATAACTGGCATCTTGAAACAGTATTAGCAAAAGAAAATAGTTTAAACAGCCTCGAAAATTGTATTGAACAGTTGAATACACAGCAACAGCAAACCATTAAACTATTTTATTTAGAAGAAAAATGTTACAACGAGATTACAGAAATTACTGGGCTAGATTGGAATAAAGTGAGAAGTTTGATACAAAATGGTAAAAGAAATTTGAAAATTTGCATGGATAAGCATGAACTATAACAACAACATACCATCTTACAATGTCACGCACATTAGCAGCTATGTTAATGGCACCATGAGCCGTGAGGATATGTATGCTTTTGAAAAAGCCATGCAAACTGACCCTCTTTTAGAAGATGCAGTTGAAGGTTTTAGAACTAGCAATATTAGCAAAGCAGAAATAGATTTAGCAGCCATTAAAGCAGCAATTTTACCAAAGAAAAAATCCTCAAAAATTATCCCATTTTACACCGCCTATAAAACATGGTTTAGCGCAGCCGCAGCCATTATTGTTATTGCAACTATTGGCACTGTAACATTTGCTATTTTAAAACCCAATAGTGCTAACCAACAAGTTGCCATTGTAACGCCATCAACCGAAAAGCCAAAAGCTTTTGTAGATACCTCACATAACATTAGCCCAACAATCTCTACATACAATGCTAAACCTACCATTTCTTCAAGCAAGAAGCAACCTGTAATTGCAGCAGATAGAAAGGTGTTGGCAGCCGAAAACATTAAAGCAACAAATGATTGGGCTACAACAAGTACACATATTGATAGCAACAAAAATGGTTTTTATGATGATGCCGTTTCGCATATAAAAGCAGAAGAATTAAAAGAGGTAAAAATCTCTACTATTGACCAATTATTACAAGGCAAACTTGCAGGTGTAAATATTAACAATAAGTTAAGCACCAAAATAAGGGCAATGAATACCATTAATTCAAATAATGGATTTACAACCAACACAAATACTGCTAAAGACTCAACCCAAACAGCCAAAAATACCCTCGATGAAGTGATTGTGGTTGGTTATGGTACTACCAAAAGAGAAGATGTAACTGGTAGCGTTGCTACACGTGCTATAGACCCACTAGATTCGTTGATGCCTGTAGGTGGATGGCAGTATTATAGCAAATACATGAACCAAAAAATTGGCTTTATTGGCGATACTACTAGCAACAATAGCTTGGTAATTAGAGATAGAACAGGCAATAAACTAGATGATATTGACATTGAATTTTCGGTAGACCAAGAAGGCAATGCCTACAACGTAAAGGTAATTACCGATATAGATAGCACAAAAGCCAAAACCATAGCCAATGCAGTAGTTGAAGGTCCTAAATGGATTAGCCAAAAAAAGAAAAATAAAGCAAAAATTTCACTAAAAACCCCATAACGTAACATACCCTATCGCTTAAAACTTTAGCTTCGCCACCATTACAAAACAGTTGTTAACCCAACAAAAACAGTTACTTTTGGTTAATACTGTTACATTTTTTTTGCAAAAACAAAACAAAATACAATTTCATGAAACAATTATTAATGCTTGCTGCTACGTTTGCAGCCGTTACAAGTTATGGTCAGGTAAATATGCCACAACCAAGCCCTACACAAACTATTAAACAAAACTTTGGCTTAGGTACAGTAGAGGTAAATTACTCTCGCCCAGGTGTAAAAGGCCGTAAAATTTTTGGCGATGTGGTGCCTTTTAACAAACTATGGCGCACCGGTGCTAATGGTGCAACCATCATCAACTTTAGCGACGATGTAATTATTGGCGGTACTACCGTAAAAGCTGGTAAATACGGCTTGTTATCTATCCCTAGTAAAAAAGAATTTACCCTAATTATTACCAAAGACCTTACTGTAAACCAACCCTCGTTGTACAAACAAGAAAACGATGTGGTACGTGTAACAGCCCCTGTTAATAAATTATCTGATGCGGTAGAAACACTTACTATGCAGTTTGCCAACGTAAAAAATGAAAGTTGCGAGCTACAATTAATGTGGGATAAAACAACTGTAAGCCTACCCATTACTGTAGATATTAAAGACCGCATTAAAGCCGATGTAGAAAAAAACTTAGCTAGCGATAAACCAAACTATCAAGCGGCGGCTTCTTTTTACTTTGAGTGGATGAAAGACAACAGTAAAGCCCTTACCCTAATTACAAAAGGTGTAGAGCAACAAAAAGATGCTTTTTGGTTATTCTTGTTAAAAGCCAAAATAGAAAAAGAATTAGGCGATAAAGTAAGCGCAAAAGCTAGTGCCGAAAAATGTATAGAACTAGCAACCGCAGCTAAAAACGGTGACTATGTACGCATGGCACAAGAAGATATACTGAAGAAATTGTAATACTGCACAGCCGTCATGGCTAGGCACAGCTTGTTCTGTTTTCGGGAAAGCCAACTGCCTTAAATCAAAATCCCCTCACTAGTAAATTAGTCAGGGGATTTTTTTATGTAACCAGCTTTGGTAATGCTTATTATTGTTTGTTGCGCCGCACTACCAATAGCTATTCGTAAGCCAAATAAAAATGTCAAGCACAATAAAGAACAAATGTTGATGCAATATTTTTCAAGCCTCAATAATGCCAAACCACATGTTAGCCGAAGTTGCTGTCTGTCAGGGTGTTAGGATATGTTAAGTGTCAACCGTTTTGCTC
>JASGCX010000109.1 GCA_030053925.1 Flavobacterium sp. | reverse complement strand
CATTTACAAGTGAAGCAAAGCGTATGGAATTTTTATTTGAACTCTACGAAAAATATACAGCCAATTTGTTTACTAAAAAGAACGTAAAAAAGAGTAAAAAATGATTAGTGCTTTCAAAACCATGGCTAGCATTTCAAAGGAAAGATTTGTGCTTTTAAAATATTAGCGAACACTTCAAAATAACATTTAGCCTTTTCAAAATTCTGGCGAGCATCTCGAAGTAAAGATTTGTGCTTTCAAAACTCTGGCGATAGTTTCAAAACTTTATAACGAGTATTGTTGGTGAAAGCAACACCAACAAAGGCCAGGTTTAGTTGCGCAAAGTATTGTTTATATTTGCGTTCATTAACACTAAAAAATAGTTACCATGGGCTTAGTTTATGCAGATTTGCAATTAATTAATACCGTAGATATTGCTTTGGCTAAAAGAAATATTATTGGCGAAGAAGAAATAAAAACTTTACGTGTAAATGCTTTGGTAGATTCTGGTGCTTATAATATGTGCATTAATGAAACCATACAATCGCAATTACAACTACCATTTGTAGAAAGGCGAACAGGTCAATTGGCCAATGGCGAAATTGAAACCTACGATTTAGTAGGCCCAATAACCGTTAAATTTAAAAACCGAACAACTATTTGCAATGCACTTGTTTTGCCCGCCAATAACGAAGTATTATTAGGGGCAATACCAATGGAGGACATGGATGTAGTTATAGATCCAAAAAGGCAGTCGTTAGAAGTACATCCAGACCATCCGTATTTTGCACAAATGAAATTGAAATAGAGGTGGTTTCTTCTTTACAAAATATTGGCGAGTGTTTCAAAGTAAAGATTAGTGCTTTCAAAACTCTGGCGATAGTTTCAAAACCTTATAACGAGTATTGTTGGTGAAAGCAACACCAACAAAGGCACAGGGTTGAGTTTGAATTAGGAGAAGATTACGAAGCATTTCTTGTTACTAAAAAAAGAAAAAAGTTTAGGTTATGACAACAACAATAAAAAAATTAAACAAGTCAAAATTGCCAATCGTCCCAATTGACAAAAAGCTAGAAAAATATCGTGGCAAAGTGTTATTTCCTGGAAAACTAGCAAAGGCTAATGACATTCTTGCAAAATCAGCATTACCTAAACTGTAGTTTAGACAATAGTCTTTATCGTTTCAAAGTTCTGGCGAGTGTTTCAAAGGAAAGATTTGTGCTTTCAAAACTCTGGCGATAGTTTCAAAACCTTATACGAGTATTGTTGGTGAAAGCAACACCAACAAAGGCACAACCTTACAAAATCAGTCAAGTAGACAACCTTTATTATCGCTCAATCATCCCTCTCAATTTCGCCTTCACTTCCTTTTCCCATTCTTCTTTTAAAATACTTAGCACAATGCTATCTCTTCTGCCGCCATTAGGCATAGGTAGGTGGCTACGTAAAATACCTTCAACGGTGCAGCCAATGGCTTTCATAGCAGCAATACTGCGTGTGTTATTGGCATCGGCTCTAAATTCTACACGTGCTATACCAAGGGTTTCAAAAACAAATTGTAGCAATAAATACTTGCAATGGCGGTTTAAACCTGTGCGTTGAAATTGTTTGCCATACCAAGTGTAGCCAAGTTGTAAGGTATTATTGGCTAGTTGCACATCGTAAAAGCGTGTACTACCTGCGTATTGTTGCGTTCTTTTATCAAACACAATAAAGGGATATTCTTTTTGCAATTCTCTTGCCGCCAAAGCACTGTTAATATAAGCTTTCAAGTTGGTTTCGCCAGCTACAGGCACCAGTGAATATTGCCAAATATCTTGTTCATGCGCTGCAAAGTATAGCAGGTTTTGCCAATCATCTGCTTGCAAAGGTCGCAATAACACGCAATCATCTTCTAGTAGGTAATCCGTTTGAAAGTCAAGCACAGTGGGCATTTTAGTGGATATTTAATTGGTAAATGCTGCAATATTCGCAACGTAATTTCACCAAATAATTTGATATTGCGCCCTTAAATTATTGTAAACCATGTGTGGAATAGTTGGCTACATAGGCCCAAGAGAAGCATACCCAGTTGTAATAAAAGGTTTAAAGCGTTTAGAGTACCGTGGCTACGATAGTACTGGTGTGGCTTTAATAGATAATGGCAAGCTAAACGTGTACAAGAAAAAAGGCAAAGTAGCCGAACTTGAAGAAAGCATTATTGGTGCAGATTTACATGCTCACATAGGCATTGGCCACACACGCTGGGCTACACACGGCGAACCAAGCGATAGAAATGCGCATCCTCATGTAAGCAATAGCGGTAAGTTTGCAATGCTACACAATGGCATTATAGAAAACTACGTGCCTATAAAAAACGACTTGCTAAAAAAAGGTTACACCTTTAAAAGTGATACCGATACAGAGGTTTTGCTCAACTTTATTGAAGACATTAAAAAGAACAATAACTGCACCCTTGAAGAAGCATTGCGCATTGCCTTGAAACGTATTGTGGGTGCGTATTGTATTCTATTAATTGACCAACAAGATGCTGATACCATTATTGCTGCACGCAAGGGTAGCCCATTGGTAATTGGTATTGGCAAAGGCGAACATTTTTTAGCTAGCGATGCCTCACCTATTATTGAATACACCAAAGAAGTAGTGTATGTAAATGACTACGAAATAGCCATTGTACGTGCAGATGAATTGATTTTAAAAAATCTTGGCAACGAGAAGCAAACACCATTTATACAACAACTTGACATGGAATTAGCCGCTATAGAAAAAGGCGGTTACAACCATTTTATGTTGAAAGAAATAAACGAACAACCTGATACAATTTTCGACTGTTTACGTGGTAGATTACTAAGCCACAGTGGTAAAATTGTAATGGGTGGTGTTGAAAACAATATTGATACACTAGTAAATGCGCAACGCATAGTAATAGTTGCTTGCGGTACTAGCTGGCATGCTGGCTTAGTGGCAGAATACTTTTTTGAAGAACTATGCAGAATACCCGTAGAAGTTGAATATGCTAGTGAATTCAGGTATCGTAACCCTATCATTAACAAAGGCGATGTAATTATTGCCATATCGCAAAGTGGCGAAACTGCCGATACTTTAGTAGCGCTTGAAAACGCCAAAGAACAAGGTGCGTTTATTTTTGGTGTTGTAAATGCAGTAGGCAGTAGCATTGCACGTTTAAGCCATGCTGGTGCGTACACACATAGCGGCCCAGAAATTGGTGTTGCAAGTACCAAAGCCTTTACTGGTCAGTTGGCGGTATTAATGATGATGGGCTTAAAAATGGCTTACGCAAAAGGCACTATCAACCACAACAGATATGTAGAACTGATGAAAGCCCTAGAATCTGTACCAGAAAAGATAAAAGAAATTCTGTCCAATGTTGATAATATTAAAGCCATTGCCGAAAAATATAAAGATGCTAGCGACTTTTTGTTCCTTGGTAGAGGCTACAATTTTCCTGTGGCTTTAGAAGGTGCTTTAAAGCTAAAAGAAGTGTCTTACATACATGCAGAAGGTTATCCTGCGGCTGAAATGAAACACGGGCCTATTGCCTTGGTTGATGAACATTTACCAGTAGTATTTGCTGCCACAAAAGATAGATACTACGAGAAAATAGTAAGCAACGTACAAGAAATTAAAGCCCGAAAAGGCAAGGTAATTGCCGTTGCATCTATGGGCGACGAGGTAATACCAAGCATGGCAAACGACACCATGTTTGTACCAGATATTGACGAAGTAATTGCACCAATTTTAAGTGTTGTTCCATTACAATTACTAAGCTACTACATTGGTATAGCCAAAGGTTTTGATGTAGATAAGCCACGTAATTTGGCAAAAAGTGTTACGGTAGAGTAAGCCATAATTTGCTGATTGGATAATGTGCTGATATGCTAATGATTGCCCTTTTCAAAAGCTCCCTTTAGGGCGGGGGGCGTAATTTGTATGCCACAAAACATCATTAAAAAAACCCCAGTTACCAAGCTAGGCTATGGCTTTATTTCTGCTGAATATTTGCAGCCGAATGAAGATGAATACAAGCTACGTAACAAGCAGAATAAAAGCGGTATCAATTACCGTTGCTTAACGGCTTACGAAATTGAAGCATTGGTACACAATAGAAATACAAGTGATGACTGGAATAGCATTTATGTATCGGAAGCCTTTAACCCAGAACTTGTAAAAAACTGTAAGTTTTATGGGCTTGTGCGCATAGGTAAGTTAGAGCCATTTTATCTTGGCTTTAGCGATATGAAAGTGGCTGTAGGCTTGTATAATAGCACTATTATCAGTTCAGATTTGGGCGATAATATATGCATTGACAATGTTAACTACCTCAGCCATTTTATTATTGGCAATGAAGTCATCATTATCAACGTAGATGAATTAGTAACTACCAATCATGCCAAATTTGGTAATGGTATTATAAAAGAAGGTGAAAAAGAATTGGTACGCATTCAACTTGAAGTGTGCAACGAGAATGGTGGTAGAAGCATTATGCCATTTAACCGCATGTTGCCAGGTGATGCGTACTTATGGAGCAAGTATAGAGATGATGCCGCTTTGCTAGAAAAATTTAAACAATTTACCGAAGCTAAATACAATAATAAACGTGGTTATTATGGTAAAATAGGTAGCCGCACAGTAATTAAAAACAGCGGTATTATTAAAGACTGTTGGATAGGTGAAGATGCCTACATAAAAGGTGCTAATAAACTTAAAAACCTTACCATTAACTCAGGCGAAAAAGGTAAAACGCAAATAGGCGAAGGCGTTGAAATGGTGAATGGCATTGTAGGATTTGGTTGTAGAATTTTCTACGGTGTAAAAGCAGTACGCTTTGTAATGGCATCTTTTTCGCAGTTAAAATATGGTGCACGATTGATTAACTCTTACCTAGGCAATAACGCTACTATTTCTTGTTGCGAAGTATTAAACTCGCTTATTTTTCCTGCACACGAGCAACACCACAACAACTCTTTTTTATGCGCTGCGCTTATAATGGGGCAAAGCAATATTGCTGCTGGTGCCACTATTGGTAGTAATCATAATAGCCGTGCTGCCGATGGTGAAATTGTTGCGGGCAGAGGCTTTTGGCCTGGCTTGTGCGTAAGTTTAAAGCACAATAGCAAGTTTGCATCGTTTACCATTTTAGCTAAAGGCCACTACCCTACCGAACTAAATATTCCATTACCATTTGCCCTAGTAGGTAACGATCTTACCAATAACAACCTGACAATAATGCCAGGTTATTGGTTTATGTACAACATGTATGCACTTGAACGTAACACTTGGAAATATGTAGATAGAGACAAACGCTTTGAGAAGATTCAAAAGATAGACTACCACTATTTAGCACCTGATACTTTAAACGAAATTGTTGAAGGATTAACTATTATTGAAGAGGCTGTAGGCAAAGCCTATTTTACCAAACAACACCAAGCCACCAACAATAAAGAGGCTATAATAACTGCTGGCAAGCAATTATTACAAAACAACCAAGCTAGCACCATTAACAAACTTGAAGTATTGTTAACAGGCATTGAAAACTCTAAGCGTAAAGTTGTACTTAATAAAAGCCTACAAGCTTATCAACTATTTCAAGAGCTGGTTAGTTACTATACAGCTATACAATTAATAGGCACTATTCAGCAACAAAATATACAGTCTTTTGAGAGCTTACAAGCCATAGTTCCTAATAATTTAGTGCGAACACAATGGCTAAATATTGGTGGGCAATTGATACCTTTTGCCGATGTAGAAAATTTAAAAAATAGCATTAAAAACGGCAACATTGTTGGCTGGGATGCCGTACACAATTGGTATAAACAACAAGGCAATAGATACGACTCGCAAAAACTACATCATGCTTTGGCTTGCTTTGCAGAAGTAAAGCAGGTAAACCTTAAAACATGCACCGCAACTGAAATTACCCAACTGCTACAAGCCGCTATAACTACCAAAGAATGGATGGTGAAAGGTATTTACACCGCTAGGGCTAAAGACTACAACAATCCATTTAAAAAAATGGTGTACAATACCAACGAAGAAATGAACCAAGTAATTGGCAAACTTGAACACAATAGCTTTATTAATGAACAAAATGAAGCCTTGGTGGTGTTTAAGCAAGAAGTTGCGGCAATTATAGAAAAGCTGTCTTAGTAAATTATTAATGTTTGCTTTCAAAAAAAATAGGCTACCAAAATTGGTAGCCTCATTTTTAAACCTATAAGGTTAAACTAGCTAATTAAACCAGCAAAATATTTAACAGTACGTACAAGTTGGCTTACATAGCTCATTTCGTTATCGTACCAGCTTACCACTTTTACTAATTGAGTATCGCCTACAGTAATTACTTTAGTTTGTGTTGCATCAAACAAGCTACCGTACGAAATACCAATTACATCGCTGCTTACAATTTCATCTTCTGTATAACCAAAGCTTTCGTTGCTAGCTGCCTTCATTACGGCGTTTACTGCTTCTACAGTTACTTTTTTATCTAAAATAGCAGTTAACTCAGTTACAGAACCAGTAATTACAGGCACCCGTTGTGCACTACCATCTAGTAAGCCTTTTAATTCTGGCAATACTAAACCAATTGCTTTTGCAGCACCAGTACTGTTAGGTACAATGTTAGCAGCGGCAGCACGTACACGGCGTAAATCGCCTTTTGGGTGCGGTGCATCCAAAGTATTTTGGTCGTTGGTGTAAGCATGAATAGTAGTCATGCTACCAGCTTTAATAGCAAATGCGTTGTTTAAAGCTTGTGCCATTGGTGCCAAACAGTTAGTAGTACAAGATGCACCGCTAATAACCGTTTCGCTACCATCTAAAATGCTGTGATTTACATTAAAAACAACAGTTTTCATTTCGCCAGTTGCTGGTGCAGAAATTACAACACGTTTAGCACCTGCTGCAATGTGCAATTCGGCTTTTGCCTTATCAGTAAAGAAACCAGTACTTTCAATTACCACATCAACACCATGTTGGCCCCAAGGAATTTGTGAAGGATCTCGTTGAGCGTAAATTTTTACTTCGTGACCATTTACAATAATAGAACTATCGGTAGCAGTTACTTCTGCGTTAAAACGACCTTGTGCACTATCATACTTTAATAGATGCGCTAATACAGCAGGGCTTGTTAAATCGTTGATGGCTACAACGTCTATCCCTTCCATATTGAAAATTTGACGATATACCAAACGGCCAATACGTCCAAAACCATTAATAGCTACTTTTACCATGACTCTTATTTTTATTTGATTAAAATGCTTTTTTTCGTTAAACGGTTGCGAAGGTAAAGCATTGCACTATAATATTACTAGTCTAAATTGAAAGATTACTACCACAAGCGTTTGAAGTGATTTTGTTACTCCATCTGTGCTACTATTTTACACCATTTAGCAACCATTCATTAACACAATGCCAAGCGAGTTTATCAATGTGTTATATTTTTTGGGCCGCCAACATTTGTACTACTATCGTGCTGTTGTGTAGCCTGTGCTTGGTTTACGAAGCACGTACCCTTGTACATTCTGCTTGCTTTGCAGCAATTGTATGAATGGATATTTTGCAGGATTAGTAAGATTAAAAGGATTACAAAAAATCATTTTGATCCACAGAATCATTTAATCATGGTTCAGACGATATTTGCAACCTTAAAACGCCTACAATGCCTATAAATGCAGTGATTTTTGATATGGATGGCTTACTAATAGACAGCGAACCATTATGGAACCAAGCGGCCATAGAAGTATTTGCCACATTTGGCGCCACCCTTACCAATGAACTTTGCAATACCACCACGGGCTTACGTACAAGAGAATTTATACAATGGTGGTTTGCTTATTTCAACATCAATCATGTAGAAACTAAAACCGCCGAAAACCTCATTTTCGATAGCATTTTACAAAAGGTAGAAGCCAAAGGCACTACTATGCCGGGTGTGCATCACATCATCAACTTCTTTCACAATAAAGGGTTTAAAATTGGTATTGCCACATCATCGCCACAATCGCTTATTGATTTAGTAGTAAGGCTTACAGGCATTGGCCCATACATTCATGCAACATCCTCTGCCGAAGATTTACCTTTTGGCAAGCCGCACCCACAAGTGTACCTTGACTGTGCCCAAAAACTAAAAGCCAATACTACCAATTGCTTGTGTTTTGAAGATAGTTTTAATGGTATGATTGCAGCAAAAGCCGCCAGAATGAAATGTGTAGTAGTACCACATGGTAGCGTACAAAAAGATGACAAATGGGGCGCAGCAGATTTAAAACTTTCATCACTACAAAACTTTGGCGAGCTACATTTTGATATGCTAAACCGATAGTTATTCTTTACCACTAACAACACAAAGAGAGGAAACACAAGGTGCACAAAGCAATATAAAAACATGGTGCACTTAGTGTAAACCTTAGTGCTATTAGTGGTTAACATTTACTACTTCAATAGTTCTATCAACCTTTCTCTACTTCTTGCATGGTATTAAAGCTATGCAATACAATTCTCAACCGCTCATTGCCTTTTGGCACAGTTGGGTACAATATGGGTTTAACACTTGCTTGCTGTAAGTGCCTTTGTAAATTGGCTATCTCGTTATGCAAAAAAGCAAAAGACTGATCCGCCGAAACTTAATGCCATCACGTATAGAAGCATGGCTTAAAAAATCGTACAAAATAGTATCGCCTTTTTGCGGTACGCTAGAAAGCAAGCCAATATTAGCATAGTAACCAGAATTAAAAATTAGCCCCGCTTCGCTTTTATGAAAGCTTGCTATTTGCGCTTCTAACCTTTCTATTAGTTAGTAATTACCAGCCAATAAACGAGAACCGGTAGAACCAGTTGCAAGTTGCTGGTTTAACGGTTGACCGTCGACTGTCGATTGTCGACCGATACCCAAATAATCATTACTGCAAAAATCAATCTTGCCACTTGGCAGACGCAAGGTACTAAACGCATTTTGTTGCCTACGCTCATCCAATTTCTTTTGTAAAAATGTTTCGTTCATATTTGCAGTGGTAAATATCTTCTTCATCTATTTAACAGCAAAACCTTGACGCATACTGAAGACGTAAAGAATATTTTAGGTTTACAATTACCAACCGATCCTCGCTGGGTAGATTTGGCTTCGCTAAACTTAGAAGCCATACTAACCGACCATGCCTATTGCGAGCAAAAAGCAGCACTCACCTGCATTTCATACATTCAACGGTACTCGCATTTAGAGAAATTGGTGGCAGACCTTGCACCAATTGTTACCGAAGAATGGGGGCATTTTAGACTGGTTTTAAACGAACTTAAAAAACGTAATCTGCAACTTGGCAAGCAACGGCGAGACGAGTATGCCAACCAATTAATTAAGTTTCAAAAAAACGGTGGCCGTGAAGAAGATAGATTGCTAGATCAATTGCTAACTATGGCCATGATAGAAGCTAGAAGTTGTGAGCGTTTCAAGCGTTTAAGCGAAGGCCTTAACGATGAATACATGCGTAATTTTTACCGCCGTTTTATGGAAAGTGAAGCTGGGCATTACACCTTATTTATACAACTCGCAGAAACCTATATTGACAAAGAAAAAGTGCGTAAACGCTGGAAAGAATGGCTGGATTATGAAGTTGAAGTGATGAAAGAATTGGAAGTGAGAGGTGATAGGATACATTAGTGGTCAATAGTCAATGGTCAATAGTCAATGGTCAATGGTCAATAGTCAATAGTCAATGGTCAATAGTCAATAGTCGATAGTCGATAGTCAATAGTCGATAGTCGATAGTCGATGGTCGATGGTCAATGGTCGATGGTCGATAGTCGATAGTCGATGGTCGATGGTCGATAGTCGATGGTCGATAGTCGATGGTCGATAGTCGATGGTCGATAGTCGATGGTCAATAGTCGATGGTCGATAGTCGATGGTCGATAGTCGATAGTCGATGGTCGATAGTC
>JASGCX010000108.1 GCA_030053925.1 Flavobacterium sp. | reverse complement strand
TGATGGTTCATGGTTGATGGTTCATGGGTGATGGTTGCTGGTTGCTGGTTACTGGTTATCGGTATTGACTATTGACTATTGACTATTGACTATTGACTATGACCTATGACCCATGACCTATGACCCATCCCCCATCCCCCAAAACGGCAAAAAAAAACATCCTTGTAGAAGGATGTACGAATTAAGGTTCTTGAAAGGTAACGGACTAGTAAGTGTTGTAAAAATAGAAGGTCTTTTAATTTAAAAATACTAATTGGTGGTATCGTTAATAAATAAAAACGAGCTTCTTCGCTTATCCACAAAGAAGCCCGCCTTTACAACATTCTAGCAATATTTACAACCTTGTTTTTAAGGTTGCAATCATCTCGTTTTTCCAACTGTTAAAAGTGTTGTTAATAATGTGTTGCCTTGCTTCGCCCACAAGCCACAAGTAAAAAGCTAGGTTATGAATACTAGCCAATTGCAAGGCTAAAATTTCGCCAGCTACAAACAAGTGGCGTAAATACGCTTTAGAGTAATAGTTGCTTGTTTCGCATGTAAAGCCGGTATCTATTGGGCTAAAATCTGTAGCCCATTTTTTGTTTCTAATATTGATGATTCCTTTACACGTGAATAGCATACCGTTTCTACCATTGCGTGTAGGCATTACACAGTCAAACATGTCTACTCCTAAAGCAATATTTTCTAAAATATTCCAGGGCGTACCTACACCCATTAAATAACGTGGTTTATCGGCAGGTAAAATATCGCAACACAAAGCCGAAAATTCGTACATCATTTCTTCACTTTCGCCCACGCTTAGGCCGCCAATAGCATTACCTGCGGCATTTTTACTAGCAATGTACTCGCTAGATGCAGTACGTAAATCTTTGTAAGTACTACCTTGAACAATAGGAAATAAGTTTTGTGTATAGCCATATTTGTTAGGCGTTTCGTTAATGCGGTTAAAACACCTATCAAGCCAACGATGCGTTAATTCCATACTTTTTCTTGCGTAGGTATAATCGCTAGGATAGGGAGGACATTCGTCAAATGCCATAATAATATCGGCACCAATGCTGCGCTCTATATCCATCACTTTTTCTGGTGTAAATAAATGTTTGCTACCATCAATATGGCTTTGAAACAACACACCTTCTTCGGTAATTTTTCTATTGGCAGCCAGCGAGAATACTTGATAGCCACCACTATCGGTTAATATTGGTTGATGCCAGCCATTAAATTTATGCAAGCCACCTGCTGCTTCTAATACTTCTGTGCCAGGGCGTAAGTATAAATGGTAGGTATTGCCAAGAATAATTTGTGCGTTTACATTGTTTTTAAGCTGCTGTTGGTTAACAGCTTTTACACTGCCCACAGTACCTACGGGCATAAAAATGGGCGTTTTAATATTGCCGTGGTCGGTGGCAATTGTGCCAGCCCTTGCTTTGCTATTACTATCGGTATGTTCTAATTCAAATTCAAGTGATGCCATCGGGCAAAAGTAGTAAGAACTACGTTTTTAAGTTCTATGTATTAGATTTTATGTTTTTGAGGGCATGGTCAAAAACCTAAAAAATAGAAAATAGTACCCTTTTTTCCACATACACACAATGCAAGGATAAGCGCATGTACTATATGTTATATTTGCAGCATGAGTGAGTATTATTCTTTAATAGGACAGATTGTTTTTATCGTGTTTTGCGCTGTGGCTACAGTGCAGGTTTTCTATTATTTAATTTTCTTTAGCCGCCTTGCCATATACAAGCCACCATTGAAATCAGCCAATATTTCTCAACCTGTATCGGTTATTATTTGCGCTAGGGATGAAGCAGATAATTTGGCAAAAAACTTACCAGGTATTTTGGTGCAAGATTATAAAACTACCCACGAGATTATTGTGGTAAACGATAACTCTACTGACGAAACAAAGTATGTGATAGATGAATACAAAAAGTCGTTTAAGAACTTGGTAAATATTGAGCTGTCGCAAGAAGCTAAGTTTATAATGGGTAAGAAATTCCCTTTATCAATGGGCATTAAAAGCGCTAAATACGAAACCTTAATTTTAACCGATGCCGACTGTGTGCCTGCCTCTGAATTTTGGGTAGACCATGTGCAGCAAGCTTATCTCGAAAACACAGAAGTGGTGCTTGGTTATGGTGCTTACCATAAAAAACCTGGATTGCTAAACAAGTTGATTCGTTTTGAAACATTTCATAGCGCTTTACAATATTTCTCGTATGCCCTAGCAGGTATACCATACATGGGGGTAGGTAGAAACTTAAGTTATAAGCGAGAAGTATTTATGCGCAATAAGGGCTTCTCGGCAATGAATATGATACCAAGTGGCGATGATGATTTGTTTATTAACAAAGTGGCCAATAAACATAATACTGCCATTATGATTGACCCTGCATCGCACACTTTAAGCGAAGCTAAAAAAACTTGGAACGATTGGATGCGTCAAAAATATCGCCACTATACCACTTCTAAATATTACAAGCCTATTCATAAATTCTTATTAGGGCTTTATTCACTTAGTTTAGCCCTGTTTTATCCATTATT
Source organism: Flavobacterium sp. (assembly GCA_030053925.1). Classification (GTDB taxonomy): domain Bacteria; phylum Bacteroidota; class Bacteroidia; order Chitinophagales; family Chitinophagaceae; genus Parasediminibacterium. The sequence goes on along the minus strand of JASGCX010000108.1, from coordinate 7,745 downwards.
TGCAGCAAGCATAATAATGCATACTTGGTGGTTAGCGTTGTATGTATTTGGTGCACGTTTATTAATTCAAGCAATTGTTTTTCATAAAACCATGAAGAAACTGAATGAACATGACTTGTGGCCATTCTTTATTTTGTTTGATATTTGGATGTTTTTTTACTGTTTAATTACTGTTTCTGCTTTGTGGAAAAAGCCAAAACAAAATTGGAATTAAAGCCGCTGATACACTTGATATTTCTGATTTGCTATGCGTTTAATGTAAATCGGTTCCAAAAAAAAATCATAGCATATCAATTCAATTATCATTAATCTTCGGTTACTTTATGGAAACAATTTTAAAATACTTTGCAGACTTTACACCACAACAAATACAACAGTTTCAGGCGTTAGAAGGTTTGTATAAAGAGTGGAATGAGAAGATTAATGTGGTGTCTCGTAAAGATATTGATAGCATTTACTTACACCATGTTTTGCATAGCCTTACCATAGCTGTAGTAGCAGATTTTAAAGAAGGTATGGAAATTATTGATATTGGCTGCGGTGGCGGTTTTCCTGGTGTGCCATTAGCTATCTTTTTTCCAGAAGTAAAATTTCATTTGGTAGATAGCATTGGTAAAAAACTAAAGGTAGTTGAAGGGGTTTGTGAAGTTGCTGGTATTACCAATATTACTACGCAACATACAAGGGCAGAAGATATTAAAGGGCGCAAGTTTCATTTTGCAGTAAGTAGGGCAGTAGCACCTTTAAAAGAATTGTGGCAATGGGCAAGCCCATTGGTTCGTAAAGGCCATACGGCAGAGTTGCCTAATGGCTTGATATGCTTGAAAGGTGGCGATTTGCACCAAGAAATTTCTGAAAGTTTAACAAGGCCCAAAATGCTACCTATCTACAATATTTTTAACGAAGATTATTTTCAAGAAAAGTATCTCATTCATGTGCCTAAGTTGTAGTTTTCTTAGACTTTTACACTTAGTTTTTTAAACTTTTCAAGGGTTAAAAACTTTGGAAAATCTAAAGTTTAAAATCTAAACTACATGGTAATATTAAACGCTACTTTCGTAATAATTCCACATTGTTTCAAATACCTGCTGCTTTAAGGCTTCAACATCTGTGCCTGCTGCAATTGGCGGTAAAAAATGTATCTCTAATTTTTTTGGCAATAAGTAAAATGGTTTGTGAATAGGCATCGCTTCTTTTGTGCCAAAGATGATAGAAGGCATTACCTCCTTTTGCGTATCTACTGCCAATTTAAAAGCCCCATCATGAAAAGGTGCTAATGGCTTGTTGGTTTTATTTCTAGAGCCCTCGGGGTAAATGCACATGTGAAAGGTTTGTTGCAAAGCAGCTTTCATTAACTCATAACTTTTCTTTCTGCTTACTAGGCTTTTTCTATTTACCAATACAGCACCACGTGCATAAAACCAGCCAAAAATTGGTACTTTGGCAAAGCTATCTTTAGCAATTGTTTGATTTGCACCAGGCACAAAAGGTGCAGATAATGGTACATCAAGCATAGCATTGTGATTGTAAGTGATAATGTAAGTGCTGCCTTTTTTAAAGTTTTGCTTGCCCACAACTTTCATTGGGCAACCTACCATATACAGCCAAGCCGTCATCCAAAACTGCGATACTTTTATAAACCAATACATGCCTTTAGGATTAGGAATAAACTTGGTAGCAAGCGATGGAATAACGATAATTAAAAAAGTAATAGTAAAACTTACAAGCCCCCAAAAAGCCCAAATACGGGCAAAAATTTCAATGAAAATGTTGTTTTTTTTTGCAGGCATAAAATAATATTTAGTTAGTAGTTGAAGTGCCCAAACTCCAATCTATTGGGTCTAAGCCATCTTTCATTAATAATTGATTGATTCTGCTAAAATGCTTGCAGCCAAAAAAACCACTGTGTGCACTTAAAGGCGATGGATGTGCAGCTTTAAGAATATGGTGTTTGGTAGCATCTATAAGCACTTGCTTGTCTTGCGCAAATTTGCCCCACAAAACAAATACAACATGCTTTTTTTCGTCAGATATTTTTTTTATTACGGTGTCTGTAAAATTCATCCAGCCAATTTTCGAATGACTTGCAGGTTCATTTGCTCTTACCGTAAGTATTGCATTTAGCAATAACACACCTTGTTTTGCCCAAGGCGTAAGATTGCCAGTTTTTGGTATTGTCATACCAATATCTGTGTGCAATTCTTTGTAAATATTTACCAACGATGGTGGCGGTGGCACCCCATCTGGTACACTAAAACTTAACCCCATAGCCTGGCCTGGGTTGTGATAAGGATCTTGACCAAGTATTACCACTTTTACATCGTTAAATGGTGTATGATTAAAAGCGTTAAATATCATTTGACCAGGTGGGTAAATGGTTGCGCCTGTTAATTTCTCGGTTTTTAAATGTGTGGCTACTTGCAAAAAATACGGTTTGGTAAACTCAGATTTTAGCATCTCTTTCCAGCTAGCTTCTATTTTTACATCCATCCCTCATACGTTTTTAGTAATAGCGAAAGTAGTTGATGATTGGCTTTGTTTAACAACTAAGTTTTTATTTAGCATTTAAAATAAGTTGTTAATGCTAGGTATTTACCATTGTTATATCTTAGCGTTTCTTTATCAATTTCCTAAACTGTTATTGGTTTATATTTGATGTATTGTTATGAATAAAATTGTTGCTTTTATGATTCAGAAAAAAGGTTGGGTACTTTTTATAGTACTAGCGTTTGCAGGAGCATTTTTTGCGTTTAGAGGTGTAAATCCAAATCCTGTTCCTACCACACAAAAACAAAAGTTATTGGCGGCTATTGGTCAGTTGTTGCAAGAGCAGCATTATAACCCCAAGCCAATAAATGATGCTTTTTCTAAAGAGGTGTTTAACAAATTTATTGAAGAACTTGATGGCGACAAAAGCTTGTTCTTAAAGGGTGATATTGATGCTTTAAAAAAGTATGAAACCAATATTGATGATGAAATTAAAGCCGCATCAGAATTAAAATTTGTACCAGCCATTAATGCTATTTACGATAAAAGAACCGCTGAGGTAATTAATATTTACAAAAATATTTTAAGCAAGCCTTTTGACTTTAAAGTAGATGAAACCTTGGTTATAGACCCAGAAAAATTAGGCTATGCCAATACCGATACTCAGCGCAAAGACAGATGGCGCAAACGCTTGAAACTATTAACACTAGAGCGTTTTACCAATTTGCAAGAAGAGAGAAGTAAGAGTAAAGTTGATAGTATTATTAACAAAACTGACACCCAGCTTGAAACAGAAGCTAGAACAAGTGTTTTGAGAGCACTTGATAGAACCTATAACCGCATTAAAGTTAAGTTTACCGAAGATGAGCGTTTTAATGCCTACATCAATGTTATTACCAATGCAATGGATCCGCACTCAGACTACTTTGCACCTGTAGAAAAACGTGCTTTTGACGAGCAAATGAGTGCTAGCTTTTATGGTATAGGTGCGCAGTTACAAGAGCAGCAAGATGGAACTATTAAGATTATGAGTTTGGTGCCAGGCGGCCCTGCTTTTAAAAGTGGTGAAGTTTCAGTAGGTGATATTATTGTAAAAGTAGGCCAAGGTGGTAAAGATGAAATGGTTGATATTGCAGGGTATGATGTTACTGATGCAGTAAAACTAATACGTGGTAGTAAAGGTACAGAGGTGAAATTATTGTTTAAAAAAGCAGATGGTACGTATAAAACTGTATCAATCTTAAGAGAGAAAATAGATACAGATGAAGGTTATGCCCGAAGCGTTGTAATTAAAAATGGCGATAAGAAAATTGGCTACATTATGCTACCAGATTTTTATGCAAACTTTGAAGATTCTAAAGGTGCAAGAAGCAGTGTAGATGTAGCAAAAGAGGTTGAAAAATTGAAGGAAGAAAAAGTTGATGGCATTGTAATTGATTTGCGCAACAATGGCGGTGGTTCTTTATACGAAGTGGTACAAATGGTTGGCTTATTTATTAAGCAAGGTCCTGTAGTACAAGTGCGTGATAGAGATGGTAAAAACACCGTAATGGACGATAGAGATCAAAATGTATTGTACGATGGGCCTTTAGCTGTAATGGTAAATGAATTTAGTGCTAGTGCTAGTGAAATTTTTGCAGCAGCAATACAAGATTATAAACGTGGTATTATTGTGGGCAGCACCTCTACTTATGGCAAAGGTACCGTGCAGCGCACCGTGCCTTTAGGTAAAAGATTAGACTTTTTTTCGGACCGTACAGAATTTGGTTCTGTAAAATTGACTTCCCAGAAATTTTACCGTGTTAATGGTGGTTCTACTCAATTGAAAGGCGTAGAGTCTGATATTGTTTTACCAGATATTTACGAACTATCTAAATACCGAGAAAAAGAAAACAAAGCTGCTTTACCTTGGGATGAAATTACCAAAGTGCCAATACAAACTTATAATGGGTTTTCTAGTGTAATTGATGCAGAAAAGCAAAAGTTAAAATTCGATACCACTTTTAATCTTATTAAAACAAGTGTAGAGCAATCGGCAAAAAGTAAAGATGCACCAATCAATCTGCAAATTGACAAGTATAAAGCCGCACAAAAACAATTACGAGCTATATCAACACAAATCAATGGTCTTATTAAGCTAAAAGATTCGCTAAATATTTCTGTTTTAAAACCAGATTACGATAAGTTTTACAATAATCCATACAAAACCAAGCAAGATGCGTATCAAGATTGGTTAAAGAGAATTAAAACCGACTTGTATATTGACGAAACAGTAAAGATTGTAAGTAACATGATTGCGGCACAAAATCCTGTTGTAACTACTAAATAGTTGATATTTATTTTATTAGGAAGAGGCATTTACACTATGTGAATGCCTTTTTAGTAAATGTAAAATCACTTGTTTGTAAAATATATACATCTGCTTAGGGCATTTTTTTATTTTTTAAAACTCAAACTATCTTAACTTGCCGAACCAATAGAATACCCCTATTCTTGGAAATTTTATTACCGATTATGTATGCTAAAAATTAAAACGGTATTATGGCAACAACAGATGCAGCAATTGAATGTGTAACACAAGAAGAGAAAAAATGGTTTGTTATTTATACAAAGCCCCGTTGGGAAAAAAAGGTAAATACAGCATTATTAAAAAAAGGAATTGACGTTTGGTGTCCTGTACAAAAAGTTGTAAAACAGTGGAGCGATAGAAAAAAAATTATCGAAGAAACACTGTTTAAGTCGTATGTTTTTGTAAATATTAACTATGCAAAAGAGCGTACAAAAGTAGCTATGACGGATGGCGTGCTAAATTTTGTGTACTATTTAGGTAAGCCGGCCGTAGTTAAAAATGATGAAATTGACGTTATTAAGTACTACCTAAACGAAGCAGATACAGTCATCAATATCATTTCTGCAAATGGCTTTAAACAAGATACAAAAGTGAGGGTAAATAATGGTGTGTTTCAAAATCAAGAAGGTACAGTGTTGCGTACAGGCAAGCGCAAAGTGTATGTTCAGTTAAAAACATTTGGCCAAGTAATGGTGGTTGAATTTCCTGCCGAGGCTTTAATAGCTGTTTAATAAAAATTGATTGATAATTGTATAATAGAATGGCAGAATTATTTCAAAATATTAAAGTTTTTTTGAGTGATGTAGATGGTGTGATGACAGATGCCGGTATGTATTATACAGAGCGTGGTGACGAGTTTAAGAAATTTAATACCCATGACGGTATGGGTTTTAATTTGATTAAAAAAGCTGGTATTAAAATAGGTATTGTTACTACAGAAAATACCAAAATGGTAGAACGTAGGGCTGCTAAACTTAAAATGGACTACCTATATCAAGGCAAAGGCTTTGGCGGTAAATTAGAATCGGCTTTAGACATTTGCAAAAAAGAAGGCATCACCATAAAAGAAGTGGCTTATATTGGTGATGATGTTAACTGCATTGAATTGTTAAAAGCCGTAGGTGTAGCAGCTTGCCCAGCTAATGCAACTAAAAAAGTGAAAGCAATAGATGGTATTATTCAGTTACAAAAAAATGGTGGTGAAGGTGCTGTGAGAGAATTTATAGATATGATTTTGGACGAAATAACTCCATGAATACTGCTTGTATTTTCCAGTATCAGATGCTTGCCCTAGTTTTATACCCTCATGACTAAAATTAACTTTGCTATTATTGGCTGCGGTAGAATTGCTGAACGTCATGCAAAGCACATTGTACATTTTGGCAACTTAGTAGCAGTTTGCGATAGGGTTGAAGCGAAAGCCCAATCACTAGCTGAAACCTATGGCGTTAATTATTACACAGATATTTCACTATTACTTTCTAGCGAAACCGCAATAGATGTGGTGGCTATTTGCACACCAAATGGCTTACATGCAACTCATGCCATTCAAGTGCTACAAGCAGGTTATCATGCTTTGGTAGAAAAGCCCATGGCTATAAAAGTTGCAGATTGTGAAGCAATGATAGCAGCCGCAAAACAGGCTGATAAGCATTTGTTTCTCATTAAACAAAATAGATACAACCCGCCTGTAGTAGCTGTAAAACAAGCAATAGATAGTAACAAATTAGGCAGTATTTACAGCATACAACTTAGCTGCTTTTGGAACAGAAATGCCGACTATTACCATAATTCTTGGAAAGGTACCACGGCACTAGATGGGGGTACATTGTTTACGCAATTCAGCCATTTTATTGATTTGTTGTATTGGATGATTGGTGATGTAAAGCAAGTGAAAGTAATCACTAAAAACTTAGCACATCAAGGCGTTATAGACTTTGAAGATACGGGTGTAATTGCGCTAGAATTTGATAATGGTGCTATTGGAACCATTAATTATACCGTTAATAGTTATCGGAAAAATATGGAAGGCTCGCTCACCATTTTTGCAGAGAAAGGCACTGTAAAAATTGGTGGCGAATACTTAAATGAACTGGCGTATCAAAACATCCAAGATTTTTCAATAGACAATTTGCCAAAAGGTAATACTGCCAACAACTACGGAAATTACCAAGGTAGTATGAGTAACCATGATAAAGTATATGAAAATGTGCTAGATGTATTGCAAAATGGAGCCGCTATGTACACCACTGCATTTGATGCGATGAAAACAGTTGAAATTATTGATAAAATTTACAAAGCAGCTACATTTACCAATAAAGTTTAGTGTATGTTTTTTAAAGAATTAACTATTGCTATTAAAAATGTGGTGTTTGGCGAAAATGTAACAATCGTTAAACCTGTTAATTTATACGGCTGCAATATTGGTAATAACTGTTTTGTTGGGCCATTTGTAGAAATTCAAAAGCAGGTAACAATTGGTGATAATTGTAAAATTCAATCGCATAGTTTTATTTGCGAACTAGTAACCATTGGCAAAAGTTGTTTTATTGGTCATGGTGTGATGTTTGTAAATGACCTTTTTTCAAGTGGTGGTCCCGCAAGTGGCGATACCTCATTATGGAAAGCTACAACTGTTGGTAATCATGTGTCTATTGGCAGCAATGCCACTATTTTACCAGTATCTATTTGCGATAATGTAGTAATAGGTGCAGGTGCTGTAGTAACCAAAAACATCACTGAGCCGGGTATTTATGCAGGTAATCCCGCCAAGTTTTTAAGAGCTTTATAAACTTTTAGCTGATATGCAGCTTAACTATACGAAATTTCTTCATCAATTAATTGGTAGTGAATTAATTAATAATTAATAATTAATAATTAATAATTAATAATTAATAATTAATAATTA
>JASGCX010000021.1 GCA_030053925.1 Flavobacterium sp. | reverse complement strand
TGTCCACTCGAACTAAACAGCTATAAAAAACCTCCACAAATGTCCATTACACCTACTTTGTTCACCTTGCTTAACGCAAAAAAGTTGAACGGAGGTTTTACATCATAGCTTTTAAAAGTTACATACAAAAGATTGTTTAAAACACTCATTATAAATAGTACAGTTGCATCAATTATAAAAGCAGAAAAAAAAGGATGATGCCAAAAAAATATTTTTCATAACACTTAATTTACTTTAAATAAAATTAGACTGTTTATTTTTTGGGCTAAAATAAGTTCAAAAAACTAAATTGAAAAAATATTTTTGAGTATTTTATATTTTATAATTTATCAAACGAGTTGTTTTTCAATTAACGTTTTATTAAAGAAAGAGAAAGTAATCTATAAATTATCCAAAAAAATAGGGCTTCATTTGCAAAATATTTATGAAACCAAATGTTGAATTTTAACAGAAGTATATTGATTGCATATTTATCAGAAGCGTATGTATTCATTTTCAACTACATTGTATTATTTTGTTACGCTTTAAAAAATACAAAAGCTACACTTTAAAATTTGTACAAAATCTGTTCAAAATTTAAAACTATTTTTTTATAATATTTTATTTTGGACATCATTTTTAAAATTTTCTTCACCGAAACCGTTATTTTATTTACATTTTACAATTACTATACGCATTTTTTTTGGTGAAACCCAAAAAAAATTGTTCTTTTGGTGCATTATCTTATTAACCAAAATATAAAGTACCATGTCATTGAGATTTGAGGCAATTACCAAACTAACTGACGAAGTAGAAGCAGGAGGTGCTAAATCGTCTAAAATTACCGCCATTTTTGGCGAAAGCGTCTTTACTTTAAAGACTGCACGTGAATACCTAAGCGACGAGGCTTACAAAAGCCTTGTTGGTAGTATTAAAGGTGGCAAAAAAATTGACAGAGCAAATGCTAGTCAAATTGCCAACGGTTTAAGAGCTTGGGCAGAAAGTAAAGGAGTTACGCACTTTACACACTGGTTTCAACCATTAACCGGCACTACTGCTGAAAAACATGATAGCTTCTTTACATTAAAGAGCGATGGTACAGCAATTGAAGAGTTTGATGGTGCAGCATTAGTTCAGCAAGAGCCCGATGCTTCTTCTTTTCCTAATGGTGGCTTACGAGCAACTTTTGAAGCTCGTGGTTACACTGCTTGGGATCCTTCGTCACCTGCATTTATTATTGAAATTGGCCACGGTAAAACACTATGTATCCCTACCATTTTCGTATCGTACACTGGCGAGTCGTTAGATTATAAAGCACCATTGTTAAAAGCATTAGAAGCTTTAAATAAATCGGCAGTTGACGTTTGTAATTATTTTGATAAAAACGTAAATAAAGTAACGGGCACATTAGGCTGGGAACAAGAATATTTTGTAATAGACGAAGCATTGGCCAATGCACGTCCCGACTTAGTACAAAGCGGTCGTACAGTATTTGGTGCTGCACCAGCTAAGGGGCAACAATTAGAAGATCACTACTTTGGTACAATACCAGAAAGAGTGTATGCTTTTATGAGAGATTTCGAAAACGAATCTTACAAATTAGGCATTCCGTTACGTACTCGTCACAATGAGGTTGCCCCAGCTCAGTTTGAGTGTGCACCAATATTTGAAGAAATTAACATTGCCGTTGACCACAACACTTTGTTAATGGACGTAATGAACCGTGTTGCAAAACGTCACAAACTAAAAGTGTTGTTACACGAGAAACCATTTGCAGGTATTAACGGTAGCGGTAAACACAATAACTGGAGCCTTGCAACAGATACTGGTGTTAACTTATTGGCACCTGGCAAAACGCCAAAAACAAACTTAATGTTCTTAACATTCTTTGTTAATACCATTAAAGCCGTTCATGATTATGCTGATATTTTAAGAGCCTCTATTGCATCTGCACCAAACGATCACCGCTTGGGTGCCAACGAAGCGCCACCCGCTATTATTTCGGTATTCGTTGGTCAATACTTATTTAAAGTGTTAGAAGAAGTTGAAACTCGCGTTGGTGACAACTTTGACGAACAAGATGAAGCAATTTTGAAATTAGATTTACACCGCAGTATTCCTGAGTTATTAATGGATAATACCGACCGTAACCGTACTTCTCCTTTCGCATTTACTGGTAACAAATTTGAGTTTCGTGCCGTTGGTTCTACCGCTAACTGTGCTAACCCAATGACCATCTTAAATACCATCATGGCCGAAACCTTGAAAACATTTAAGAAAGATGTAGATGGCTTAATTGAAAAAGGCGAGAAAAAAGAAATTGCTATCATGCAAACCATTCAACACTACATTGTTTCTAGCAAAAAAGTATTGTTTGAAGGTGATGGTTATAGCGATGAGTGGCACGCCGAAGCTGAAAAACGTGGCTTACCAAACTTAAAAACTACCCCTGTAGCTTTAGATGCTTTGGTAACAGATAAAGCAAAAACTTTGTTTGCAAACAATAACATTTACACGCACAGCGAGCTAGAGGCAAGACACGAAATTGAGCTTGAAAAATACTTGAAAAAAGTACAAATTGAAGCTAGAGTAATGGGCGATTTAGCTTTAAACCACATTATTCCTGCGGCGGTTAAATACTTAACACAGTTAGCCGGTAATATTGAAAGCCTTAAAGCTGTAGGTGTACCAGAAACAACTTACCGTAGCCAACTTGCTATTTTAAACGAAGTAAGCGAGCATATTAACATTGTGTACGAGCAAGTGAGTGAAATGGTAGAAGCTAGAAAAGTAGCTAATAACATTGCAGATACTCGTGCTAGAGCAATTGCTTATTGTGATGATGTAAAAGGTAAGTATTTTGATGTAATTCGTTACCATGTAGATAAATTAGAACACTTGGTAGATGATGAAGAATGGACATTGCCTAAATACAGAGAAATGTTATTTCTAAGATAGTTTTTAGAAACATGAGAAATATAAAAACCCCGCAATTGCGGGGTTTTGCTTTTTACTATTCTAATAATTGAGTGCTATTTTTCACCGCTTAATATTCGCATTAATATCGTCTAAAGCCATAGCGTTCTACCGAATAATTACGATAATAAGTAGCCGAAAAATAATTGCCACCATCAAAACTAACATCATCAAAATACAGGTTAATAGTAGCACCATTACCACTGCGAAGCCTTACTTGCATTGCATCGTGATAGTCAACATAATAGTTACCATAATAATCGTAATAGCCAGATGAAACGGTGGTGATAGACCAGTTGCCTTGGTATAAATTATAGCCATCATCGTAAGTAGCACCACCATTGCTATAAAATGTAAATACCCCATTTTCTAGCTCTGTATATAAAGGTTGCCAACCGCTGGCATTTCCTTTAGAAGCATCATTTAATACCCACGAACCCACAATTGGGTCATTATATATTTCTACCGATTTTACACAACTTGAAAATAAAATAGTTACTGTAAATAGTAAGGTTAATAAGCGTATCATTCTTTTCATAGCAAGATGTTTTTAGCGATTTTGTAAATGCTTTTATACGCAACTAAACAAATGCTCTACCAGAAATAAAATACATAATCTAAAAGCTAGCTTTTACCTATTTTTTAACAATTCTCAAGCTGGAAAAATGTGTGCAAATAATGCATTATTGCATCTTTAAGCGCTAAAACTGCTAAGCTTACAATGAAAAAAATACTCCTTACAATATTTGTAATTATTGGATTAGGCATATTATTTATTGCCTACCAATACAGAACATTATTTACAAAAACCACCACCAAAGCATTACACGAAAAATTAGTAAACACAGAGGACACATTATTAGTACAAAAAATAAAAAAGCAAAGCAAAACACTACGCATTTTTGCACAGAAAAACCATTATAACAAAAGAATTTGCTTTCTTGTAGACATGAATATTCACAGTGGTAAGAATAGGTTTTTTGTGTACAACATGCAGCAGGATAGCATAGAACTAGCAGGCTTAGTAGCACATGGTAGTGGCAATAGCAAATTTACCCAAACACCTAGTTTTTCAAATGAAATAAGCAGTGGCTGTACATCGTTGGGTAAGTATAAAGTAAGCTACCAATACAAAGGAAAGTTTGGCAAAGCCTATAAGTTAAACGGCCTCGATAGCAGCAACAGCAATGCCTTTGAACGCAATGTGGTACTACATGCTTACAGTTGTGTACCCAACAACCAGCCTTATCCTTTACCCATCTGCAATAGCCTTGGTTGCCCAATGGTTTCTTACACTTTTTTGGAAGCATTACACCCAATTATTGCTTTTAGTAAACAGCCCATTTTATTATACATCTACCACTAAAGCAGCCATTTAAAAACCCACCAGGTGGCGGGCAATAGTGGCGGCTTTGGTGGTGGTGGCTTTAAAAGAAATGGTGGCTAATATTTACTTGGGCAAAAGCTTTACAGCTATTGCCTTTATTGATGTAACGTTTAAAGGAAACTCAAGCAATACGTGTAGTAAACTTAAAAAAGCTAACACTTTAAACCCTAAAATATAGTTGTACCAATATAGCAATATCGCAAGTAGCCAAATGGTACAAATGCCTACCAAATGCATTGTTTTCATTTGCTTGCCCCAACCAATAATTGATGTTTTAGAAAACCAATTGAGGTAATGATACGTATAACAAAACGCAATAAATACCTGCACTTTAATACCAATTACCGATACATCGGGCAATTTTAATACAGCACCATTTGCGCTAAATATTTTGCCCAAATAATTAGCAAGCCTATTGAACCCACTTTCAATAAAAATAGCTCTAGTACTATTGTGTAGCGTATAATTGGTGCTATCAATTGGCCAAAACATAATTACAAAAGGAGCAACAATTAACGTAACAATTGCTGCAATACCCCACCCTGTTTTAGCGTTAAGCGTACCATAAATCATAAACAATAGTGTAAATAAATACACATGAATAATGGTGGGAAGAAATACACCAAAAAGTACGTATGCAAATGGTACAAATTTTAGCACAAGCATACTAATAGCAATACCTATTAGTAACCATAGGAAATAGTAACTCGCCTTCTTAAACAGCACTAATACCATAGAAAAAATTAAGCACCCTAACATAATAACGGCATAATACCTTGACATAAACTTTGCTATCAAATTCACCCAAGGCACGTTATAAACAAAAGAAAATAAGGGCAGTTTTATTATGGAAGGAACAACAATTATAATGGTAGCTATTAACAATACCATTATCCACCGCTTATCGGTTACAAAAAAATGTTTGCTATTAAGCCATCTAATTTCTGTGAGATAATGCAGGGGCCCAAGCACTGCGTATGAAAACAAAAACAGTTGAAAGGGTATGTAAAACGCTATTAACAGCGATAAAAGCAACAATCCTACATTTATTACATCCACTTGTTTTGCAGTTGTCATTAATACCAATTTTCCGATGAAAATAAAACAATCCTATAAATTTCAATTTCTTATTTACTAACTCAATACCGTAAAAACATATTCCTTTATTCAACAACAATTAATGCTTTTATTCAAAAAATTGTACCACCTCAAGTGTTACATTTGCACAGCATACAATTAATCACCAAATAAAACAAAAACTATGTCATTCTCATTAGCGCCTTTGCCTTACGCTTACGATGCGTTAGAGCCATACATCGATGCACAAACAATGACCATTCACCACGATAAGCACCACCAAGCTTACGTAGATAATTTAAACAAAGCCATTGCTGGTACACCAAACGAGGGTAAAAGCATCGAAGAATTAGTAGCAGTTGCTGGCACTATTTCACCTGCGGTACGCAACAATGGTGGTGGCCACTGGAACCACACTTTTTTTTGGGATAGTTTAGCAGCAGCTTCTGGTGCAGCACCAAGCGGCCATTTAGCAGCAGCTATTGATGCAGCTTTTGGCAGCTTCGATGAGTTTAAAGCAAAATTTGCAGCAGCAGGTGCTACACGTTTTGGTAGCGGCTGGGCTTGGTTAATTGTAAAAGATGGTAAGCTAGAAGTAAGTTCTACACCAAACCAAGACAATCCTTTAATGGATGTTGCTGAAGTAAAAGGCACACCAATTTTAGGTGTTGATGTGTGGGAACACGCCTATTACCTAAAGTATCAAAACAAACGCCCAGATTACTTAGCAGCCATTTGGAACCTTATCAATTGGGCAAAAGTTGCCGAACGTTTTGCAGCAGCAAAATAGCCCCAACCCAACCCTTCCACAAAAGGGAAGGGCTAGAAACAATAAAATATACTTACTTTCAGTCCCGATAATTTTTATCGGGATTTTTTATTGTAAATACACCACATCATGAAAAAGCTAATTGTACTTGCCATTATTGTATCGGCTGTAGCCTGTTCTAAACCTCAAAAAAAAGTATTGGTATATGCTAAAGGCACTGCCACTGTAAACGAAACCACCAAAACCATTACCGCTAACGATGGTGCCGGCAGCGATGAAAAAACCTTGCTACTTAACGATGCCGAAAAAACATCAATAAACATAGCAACTACCAACGGTAAAGCAACTATAGAAATACCAACAAATGGTTACTATGTGGTTAATGCTAAACAAGATACCATTGTGGGCAGCTATCAAGTATATGGTGCCGCCAAAACCACTACAACCGTTATTACACAAGCCTTCCTAAAACAATCTATCGATTCGTTAGAGCAACTTATTCAAGGTAAAAACATCTCTGCCGCTAATCGTAATTTCTTTATTTTACCAATGACCGCCGTAAAAGTTACCAATAACCTAGATGCTTATATTGTAGGCCCTTTTCATCAAGTAACATCTTTAGAAAAAGTAGATGGCAAACAACCAGAAGTGTACCGTTTTTACAGCGTAAAAGAAATACGCGAAACCATCGCTAAACTTACCGCACTTACCATAGCCGAAAAGCAATAAAATATTGTGCGACTTGCATTTGGTACCATTGTTTGCGTGCTCAAACAATTTTCCATTTTTTGTTTGATTTTTAAATGATTGCCAACCTTTAAATGATTGCCAACCTTTAAAAGGTTGGCAATCATTGGCTCGCAGCAGAAAAAAATTTATGCACCCAATTTTTTTTATTGAAGAATTTTTAAAGTATTATTGCCAGTTTTCCATATAATTTTTGTAAACATTCCAAATCACAAATCCCAAATCCCAAATCACAAATCCCAAATCACAAATCCCAAATATATGTATTTGGTTACCACCCCTAAATTATTAAGAGCCTTTTATCCAAACACACTAGTTTGGGATATTCCTACTACAGAAAAAATTATCTATCTCACCTTCGACGATGGCCCCCACCCTACCATCACACCGTTTGTACTTGATACCTTACGGCAGTTCAATGCTAAAGCCACGTTTTTTTGTATTGGCAAAAATGTAATGAACAATAAAGCCATTTATCATCAAATATTATATGGTGGCCATGCCGTAGGAAACCATACCTCACATCACCTAAAAGGCAGCAAAACAAATATTTTCGTGTATTTAAAAGATGTGTCGTTCGCCGCTACCAAAATTCAGTCAAATCTCTTTAGGCCACCTTATGGTAGTATTTCAAAAGCACAGATAAAAGAGCTTTCTGTAAGCGGTTGGCAGTTATCGTTTACAAACCCTGTTACCAAGCAGCTACAAACTGCCAATCATTTTAATATCATCATGTGGTCGGTACTTAGCGGCGATTTTGATGTAAAACTTAGCAAAGAAAAATGCTTAAAAAATGTGGTAAACAATGCAAAGCAAGGCAGCATTGTAGTATTTCACGATAGCGAAAAAGCTTACCAACGCATGGCTTATGCCCTACCAAAAGTGCTAGAACATTTTACCAATTTAGGTTATCGGTTCGAGGTAATTACGCAGTAAAATATTTTAATACATTGCGGTACTTTATTGCCAATACATAGTAATTTTTATATTGTTGTCGCTTCGCAGAGGCTTGTAGGCACTTCGCTGATGTTGTACGGCACTTCGCAGAGGCTTGTAGGCACTTCGCAGAGGCTTGTAGGCGCTTCGCAGAGGCTTGTAGGCGCTTCGCTGATGTTGTACGGCGGTTAGCAGATATTGTAAGCCACTTAGCAGAGGCTTGTAGGCGCTTCGCTGATGTTGTACGGCGGTTAGCAGATATTGTACGGCACTTAGCAGAGGCTTGTAGGCACTTCGCTAGGGCTTTGTGCAGGTTGGGAATTAGTATTCAGGCTGCCCACAGCCTCTGCTAATTGAAAATATAAAGTTGAATGTTGCTTGTTAAGCCAGAACAAAAGCTGAACAGCATTACAAATGCGCATTGTTATTCCGTCTGCCAAACTTGCACAAAACCCCATGTTGGCGGTAGTTATTCTTTGGTATTTCGATGTAATCTAAGATACCCGAAGAACTCAATGTCGTCTAAAGAACTTACTAAATTAGTTTTACCATTGTTTAAAACATAAAGTAAGTCAGAAATATCAAGAATATGATTGTATAAATGGTCAGAAATTAATATTCCTTTACTAAATTTTTTGTCAATAATAATTTGTTTTACCTTATCTATTTGTAATGGGTTTAAATGAGTAAAAGGTTCGTCAAGTATAGTAAATTTCGTTTCGGAACTCAAAATCACATATAATTCAACTAAACGAAGTTCTCCACTAGATAATTCGTACAACTTTGTCATACTTTTTTTAGTAAATTCAGAGAAAGTATTTGCGAACAAGTTATAGTTTAATTGAAATTGATAAAGAACTTCGCTAATTGATAATGATTTTGGTAAAAAATTGAATTGTGGCAAAAATGAAACTAAGTTCGGTTGTTTATATAATTGCTTAAAAGCTTTTTTATCAAATCTCACTGAACTTTCACAGTCAAAAACCCCATACATGATTTTCATCAGGCAAGATTTACCAGTTCCATTTTTTCCTAGCAACCCAGTAATAAAGCCAGTTTCACATTTCAAATAAATATTTGAAAGTATAACTCTCTCATCAATCTCTAAATAAACACCATCAATCTCTAAATAATGTGTCATTTTAGGTTATGTGTGATAGTTAAAAAAATAAGAAAACATATGAAATCAAAAGCTATAGTTATTGTCCAAAGTTTTCTAATTCCAAAACCGAGATTTTGATAAAAAAAGTATTCATTTTTTTTATTTTGATTTATAAAGTAAAATATAACTACATAAGTAATTATTCTGCACCAGAAAATGCCAAAAAAAACAGAAAATCCATACAACCAAAATAAGTGAACACAAATAAGATTAATTACATAAGATAGCAAAATAAAATTTTTGTAAAAAATCCATCCTAGACTGATTTTTCTTTTAAGCAAAGAGCAAGAAGTGAGGAAATTATTCAGCATTTATTCAGATATTATTTTAGCTCTAATCTCAATAGATTTTACAGGTGGTGTTCCATTCGTCCTTAAAGAAATAAATCTGATAACCTCGCCAGAGTCAACTTTATTTGGGGTGAACTTTATATCTAAAGAAACACTATCAAAAGGAAGTAAAATAGAGTCTTTTAAAACACCTACAGTACATCCACACGAGCTTGAAACTTCTAAAATATTCAGTTTGTTTGAGCCTTGGTTCTTTACGTAAACTTTTGATTCGTATGTTGAATCCCTTTTTACCGTAAGATTAAGAATTGAAGGTGAAATTACATATATCCCCTTTTTTTCACTTTTGCAACTTGTTATTGCAAAATAAACAGTTACAAATATTGAAAATGTGACGAAACGAAATAATTTCTCAAATAGATACATAAACAAATTGATTTTGGTCTAACTAAAGAAATTTGCAAACGCCGTTACATGAAAACAGCCAAAGTGTTCCACAACCCATATTGCTTGTATTACAACCATTATCGTCACATCTACCTGCACTACAGTATGGGTCTGTTCTAGAACACTTACAACCATTAGAACCACCAATTTCACCAATAGGTTCTTCTTCGTCGCTGTATACTTCAATAGTTTCATTTTGGTTTTGTTTAAGACCTAATGTTTGCTTTGCATATTTGTTCTTAAATGCAGTGAGGTCAAAAAGTAGAGTGTAAGTATCAGAAACGCCAAAAAGTTGTTGTGCTTTGTACTTAATTCCTGGTAATGCCAAATTAAAGTCTACAAGTCTTGTGCTTGATTTATCAAATAAATCATTTTTTAACCACTGCTTCTTTAACGAAATGATAAAGTTTGTTTGGTCTTTTGATAAATTTTGTGATTGCGTAAAGTAATTAAAATGTCTATTCCAAAGTTCAACTTTCTCACTAGAATTCAATAAAGCATAAGCATTTTTTATTTGAGCGACAGTTTTCAGTTGCATTACTGAAGATATCGCATTTTCATCAACTTTTTGAATATCGCTGTCGCTTTTTGTACACGAAAGGATTACCGAAAAACAGATAAGAAAGTAGATTGATAACTTTTTCATAAAATTTAGTTTTAAGTTATTGATATTGAAGTTAAATTTAGAATTTATAGTTGATACAAAAAAATATATTTTGTAAATTTGTTTACTTGGCTCAACAAAATAAAATATTGTTAGCACCTATTAGCTTGTAAAATTTCAGCCAACGCTGATGTTGTACTGCGGTTAGTTGATGGCAATTGGTTTGAATAATTCCTCCTAAAATCAACCAAATCAAACCAAATTTCACGTTGAGACAAAAAAGAAGGCCAAGGTAAACACCTTAGCCCGTTTTAATCCGTACCCTATGAAAACAAACGTTTAATTTCTTGAATCTTTTAAATTAGGTGTATAGCAACTTGTTGTTTTTAACTATTTGTTGGATTACTTAAACGGCTGCTTACGCTAGTTTATTTTCTCTGCATCAATTTTTTTTTATTGTGTTGGGCTAAAAAAAATTTCACATTTGCAGTATGATGATAGATACCCATTGCCACTTGTATTCAGAAGAATTTCAGCATGATATTGACAAAGTAATTAGCCAAGCAAAAGCCAATGGCGTTACAAAATTTTATTTACCTGCCATAGATAGCAGCAGCTTAAAAGCCATGTTGGCACTTGAAAAAAAGTACCCTAACGAATGTTTTGCTATGATGGGCTTACATCCTTGCTATGTAAAAGATAATTATAAAGCAGAACTTGCCATTGTACAGCAGCAATTGCAAAGCCGCCCTTTTGTTGCCGTTGGCGAAATTGGGCTCGACTTTTATTGGGATAAAACCTTTACCACGCAACAGCACAACGCATTTGAATTACAAATGCAATGGGCTTTAGACTACAAATTACCCATTGTTATTCATACACGCAATGCCATGCAAGAAACCATCAACATGGTAAAACCTTTTGCAGCCAAAGGCCTTACAGGCATTTTTCATTGCTTTAGCGGCAGCTACGAAAGTGCCAAACAAATAACAAATATGAACTTTATGCTAGGTGTAGGCGGTGTAATTACGTATAAAAATGCTGGTTTAGCCGAAGCTTTGCAAAACATACCTAATGCGTTTTTAGTACTAGAAACCGATGCCCCTTATTTAGCACCAGTACCATTTAGAGGTAAGCGCAACGAAAGTAGCTACCTTACTTATGTGATAGAAAAACTAGCTAACAGCAAGCAAATATCAGTAGAAGCAATGGCTGCTATTACCACAGACAATGCCCAACGTTTGTTTAAGCAACAATAAATTAAAACTTTACATCTTTAAATTTCAATTTTACCAATTTGCATACCCTTTAACATTTAATATCTATTTTTAAAAACCTCATTAGTTATTTTTGACACCATTAAAACCATTTTAAAAAATGAAAAAAATATTACTCTCTATTGCATGTATTGCAGCAGTACAAATGATACATGCACAGCAAAAAGAAGGTACAGTTTTTTACGAGCGTACAATAAATAATTGGAAATTGGCTAACAACGACCAAGTAAGAAATTTTGCCCCAGAATTTAACACAAGTAAATATGTACTGTACTTTAATGACAGTATTTCTATCTACAAATTATCACCCTATGAAAATGCCCCAGAACCTTTTGCCGGTGGCGAAGGTGGTGGCGGTTTTAGAAGGGTTTTTAGCATTGGTGCTGGTGGTGGCGATTTGTTTAAAAACTTTGCCACAGGGCTTAGTACACAAGCAATTGAACTTGGCGGCAAAAACTTTTTAATTACCGATACTATTAAAAAACAGCCATGGAAAATAAGTGCCGAAACCAAAGAAATTTTAGGTGTGCTTTGCCGCAAAGCCACTACAAAAACTACTCAACCTAGCTTTCAAAGTAGAACGTTTTACTTTAACCGCAACAAACCAGCAGACGACACCGCAACTAAACAAGCACCACCTGCACCTAGAGAAATTGAAATAGTGGCTTGGTTTGCACAAACCATTTTAGCACCTGTAGGCCCAGATACTTATGGCCAATTACCTGGTGTAATTTTAGAACTTGATGTAGATAATGGCACCACAGTATATAAAGCATTAACACTAAAAACAACTGTTGAAGCAAAAGAATTAAAAGAACCTAAAAAAGGCAAAAAAGTTACTAGACAAGAATATAATCAACTACTACAAGCATTAATGAAAAACCAAAGCGGCGGTTTTGGCGGTGGTCAAATAATGATGCGCATTGGCAATTAAAACCAACTCAATGATAGTAAAAGTGCCTATTTCAATTACAGAAATAGGCACTTTTGTTTAGTGCAAATTTGTATGAATAGACTGTACAGGCTTGCCAAAAAATATACTGGCTTTGCTATCAAAATCTTCAGTAGCATCGGTGGTATAAAATTGAATGGTGCCTTCTTTTTTACAGCAGGCTTCTAATGCCCGATGGCGTTGCAAATAATCTTGCAAGCTATTGGCAACTATTTCACCTTGAGACAATATTGTTATTTGTTTAGGCAAAAAGGCTTTAATTTTTTTTAACAGCAAAGGGTAATGCGTACAAGCAAGTAACACGGTATCGATGGCTGCATTTTGGGCTAATAAATGCGTTAAATGATGTTGTACAAAATAATCGGCACCGGGTTTATCAAACTCATTATTTTCTACCAAAGGCACCCACATAGGGCAAGCCTCTTGAAATATTTGTAGCTCAGGATAAAACTTAGCAATTTCTATAGGGTACGATTGTGATTGTACTGTACCATTTGTACCCAACACCCCTACGCACTTGGTAAATGTATAGTTACCAATCACTTCTGTGGTTGGCCTTATTACGCCTAGCACACGTTTAGTTGGGTGTATGTTAGGCAAATCGTTTTGCTGTATGGTGCGTAGTGCTTTGGCCGATGCAGTATTGCAAGCCAATATCACCAAACTGCAACCTTGCTTAAAAAACCAACTAACACATTCAAGCGTGTATTGATACACTGTATCAAAACTTCTTGTGCCGTAAGGTGCTCTTGCATTATCGCCTAGGTACAAATAGCTATAAGTAGGCAGCACTTTTACAATTTCTTTAAGCACCGTAAGCCCACCATAACCACTATCAAATACACCAATTGGTCCTTGTTGTTGCATAATGTAAAAATAGGTATTGGTTAGGCATTTACCCAAAAACCAAGAACCACCTAGCTTTTGCTAAGTGGTTCAAGTTATTTATAAGTATCAGAAAAATACCTTAGTTCTTTTTAGCTGCTGGTGCCGCTGGTTTTGTACCTGCTGCGGGTTTTGCTGGTGCAGCATCTGAAGTAGTAGATATACCTGCGTTACGCAATGCATCTTGTGCTTCTTTTGGTAAAGGTAATTTTAAAGCTATTGCTACCTTCAACGATAAGTTATCGGCAATTGGCGGTGGAATTACAAAAGCATCAGATTTCATTACATAAATGTACTTCTGTTCTTGAATAATTTTTAGTAGCGCATCGTATAGTTTTTGTCTATACGGTTCTAAAATTTCTTGTTGTTTTTGCTCCATTGCTTGGTTTTGGTATTGCTGCCAATTTACAATTTTCGCTTTTAAATCGTTGAGGTCTTTGCGCATCACGGCACGTGTAGATGGCTGATACTTTAAAGAGTCTTTGTTATAAGTACTATCTTTTAACAAATACTGTTGGTAGGTATAATCGTAATCGGGTTTTAAAGAATCGTTTACGAATTTGCCCATTAAGGTGTCTAATTTTTGTTGAATACCAGGAAATAGGCTCAATACAGTTTGTTCATCGAAAATGCCTATTTTACCTTGCTGTGCGCTGGCATTGCTAATAAACGTAAGGCTTAATGCGAAAGCCACACACAATACGAAAACTTTTTTCATCAGTTGTATTTTTTGTTTTTAATTGTCTTATGCCATTTGCAGAAGGGTTAATGTTACGGCAAACGACATAGTTGTTAATGTATAATTGGTTGGTGATTAAAAATAGTTTTGGTTTACAATTTTATCCCTAATTCTCTCAGCACTTCATCGCTCTTATCTAATTTAGGGTCGGCAAATATAACAGTAATTCCCTCACTTTTATCAAGTATAAAATCGTATCCACGAGCTACTGCTATTTTTTGCACAGCGTTGTAAACCTTATCTTGTATAGGTTTTACAATTTTTTGGCGTTCTTTAAATAAATCGCCTTCGTAGCCAAAACGTTTTTTTTGCAAATCTCTTAGTTCCTTCTCTTTGTTAAACAATTCGGTTTCACGTTTCTTTTTCAATTCTTCGGTAAGCATAAACTGTTCAGCATCGTAGTTCTTGTACATTTTATCAAGTTCTGCTTGCTTGGCATCTATTTCTTTTTGCCATTGCTCACTTACTACTTGTAGCTTTTTATCTGCCGATGTATAATCGGGCAATTTACTTAAAATGTACTTGGTATCAATAATGGCGTATCGCTGTGCTTGGCTTGTAAATACTAGCAAAACTGCCAAACAAGTAAATAATAATAATTTCTTCATAATGGTTGTTTATTAATCAATACACGATAATAGTAAATTATTCTGGTTCTACACCCAACATAAATGTAAATCTTGATGCGTCTTTTAATTTACCGCCGTCGGTTATTCTATCTAAACCAATGCCATAATCGAAGCCTAACAAACCAAACATTGGCAAGAAGAAACGCATACCCACACCTACAGAACGACGCAAACGGAAAGGATTGTATTCTTTTGTACTGTAATAACCGTTAGCAGCTTCAAAAAAGCCTAAAGCATAAATAGTACTGCTTGGATTTAAACTTAATGGGTAACGCAATTCTAACACATATTTATTAAACATGGTAAAGTATTGGCGAGCGCCGCTTTGGTCGGGGTTATATTTAGGATTAGATGTTTCGTACACAGGATAGCCACGTTGTGCAATAATATCGTAACCCAACAATGCAAATTGGTTACTTAAACCGGCATCACCTAGTTGAAAACGCTCAAATGGCGAAATTTTTAAATCTGGATTAAATTTACCTAAGAAGCCAAATTTTGCTGCTACTTTCAATACTAGCATTTTATTTCTTTCGGCGCCAGTTGGCTTGGTTAAAGGCACATACCATTCTGTATTAAAGCGCCATTTGTGATATTCTACATATTTATATGGATTAGCATCTTTTACCAAAGATGGATCTATCAACGAATATGGTGGGGTAACTGCTAAACTTAGTAAGTAGCTTGAACCACCTCTAGGAAATAAAGGCGCATCTACCGATGAACGTTGTAATGCTATTTTAAAACTCAAGTTATGAGAAAATCCATTATTAAAACCAGGCAAATTAATTTGGTCAATATAGTAGTTCTTCAACTTGTAACGAGCAAAGTTAATACCCATTGACAATGAAAAGTAGTCATCTGGCCATTGTAATTGCTTGCCCAAACTAATACCTACACCTGTTGTTTGAATGTATGAGTTGTTAGCAGCAGTACTTGTATATCTGCCAGTTGTATAGTCGTAAGCATTGGCATATTTGGTATCATACAAAGAGAAGGTAAGCGAGTTACGTTTTTTTCCACCCAACCAAGGTTCGGTAAATGAGAAGTTGTAAGAACGAAACGCTCTACCATTACTCTGAATACGGAAACTCAATTTCTGTCCATCGCCCATTGGTAAAGGATCCCAAGCTTTTTTGGTGAATATATTTTTGATAGAGAAATTGTTAAACGTAACACCTAGTGTACCCGTTAAACCAATATTACCACCAAAACCTGCACTCAACTCTAGTTGGTCGCTAGATTTTTCTTCTACCGAATAGTTAATATCTACCGTACCATCTTCTTGGTTTGGTATAGGATTAATGCCAATCTTTTCTTGGTTAAAATAGTTCAATTGTGCAATTTCACGTTGCGAACGCACTAAATCGGTACGGCTAAATTTCTCACCGGGTACAGTTCTAATTTCACGGCGAATTACGTACTCTTTGGTTTTATCGTTACCTGCAATACGTATGTTTTTGATGGTTGCTTGTGGGCCTTCTACCAATCTTATTTCGTAGTCAATAGTATCGTTGTAAACGGCAGTTTCTACGGGGTCTGTACGAAAGAACAAATAACCATCATCTTGGTAAATGCTACTAATGTCGCCACCTTCTGGGCCACCGCCTTTACCCAATTTTTTATTCAAGATTTCGAGGTTATAAATATCACCTTTTCTTATACCTAATATAGCAGTTAAAACCGAGTCGGGATATTTGGTATTACCACGCCATGTGATTGTGCCAAAATAGTATTTATGGCCTTCGCTTACTTTAATATCAATGTTTAAATCTTTCTTAGAGTTAGGGTAAACAATGCTACCTACAATTGTGGCATCTCTATAGCCTAGCGAGTTATAATATTCAAGCACTTTTTCTTTGTCATCTTCAAATTTCTTAGCATTAAACTTAGCAGCAGTAAAGAATTTTAAACGCACATAGGGGTCTAACAGGCGTTTGGTTTTGGTTGGAAATAAAAAACCATTGTCTTTAATGTACTGCTTGTAAGAATAAGTAGAAGTTTTGTTAGGATAGCCACCGCTATCTATTGCTGGATGCAATGTAAAACGAAATTGCTCTTTGGTATCTTTTAATTGTTTTTTTAGTTTCACTTCATCAAGTGTATTACCTACAAAGTTGATGTTAGCAATACGTACTTTAGAGCCTTTATTTACGCAAAAACTTAAAGCTACTGAGTTTTCTATATTTACATCTTTGCGTTGTTCAATTTTTACAGTAGTATTTTGAAAGCCTTTCTCGAAATAAAATTTCTTTATGGCTTCAACTGCCGAACGCTTCATTGCCTCAGTAACTACTCTACCTTTTACCAAGCCCATTTTACCAGTTAAATCATCACCTTCACCTTTTTTAACCCCACAAGTGAACAAGAAGTTGGCCAAACGTGGTCTTTCTGTTACCGCAATTTCTATATCGATATTAGTACCAGTTACTTTGGTTACATATATTTCTACGTTGCTAAAATAGTTTTGCCCCCAAAGCTTATTAATGGCTTTAGAAAAATTATCAGAACCAGGAATTTTTATCTCATCGCCAACGTTTAAGGTAGAAATAGAAATCAACAAATTCTCATCAAAAAAGCGGTTGCCAGTTACTTTAATAGAGGTAACTTTATATAGCTTCACCGGATTTTTTGGGTTAAATAAATTTACCAAATCAGCATCTATTGATGTAATGCTTGTATCTTGTTTTTCTTGCGCTTGTACCGAATAACTGGCTAATAACATACCAAAAGCAAGTAATAATAATTTGTACACTTTCTGCATCCGATTGGTGATTTGTATGATTCGTTGTAGCTGAAACGTATGAGGCTTACAGCAGTTGGTTAAGTTTTAAAGTTGGCAAATTAATGGGATTATTTAAAAGTCTTTGTTAAATAAGCCAAAAATAACAAGTATTTAGTACATTGGTGTTTCTACTACTTGCACTTGTTTGCTTGTTTTTCCAAAACGTCTCTCTCTGTTTTGAAAATCGATAATGGCTTCGTACAAGTTTTCTTTTCTAAAATCTGGCCAGCGGGTATTAGTAAAATACAATTCGGCGTAAGCCAATTGGTATAGCAAAAAGTTACTAATTCTGTATTCGCCGCTAGTGCGTATCATTAATTCTGGATCTGGCAAATTGCTAGTGGTAAGGTATTGTTGCAGCGTATCTTGTGTAATGCTATTGGCATCAATTTTACCAGCTTGTACATCTAAACCTATGTTTTTCACAGCATTTACAAGTTCCCATCTACTACTATAACTTAATGCCATTACTAAATTCAAACCAGTGTTGTGGCTAGTCATTTCTAAGGCTTCGTTAAGTTCGTTACGTGCAAAATCTGGTAACATTCCCATATCGCCTATTACGTGAAGTTTAATATTATTTTTGTTAAGTATAGGAACTTCTTTGCGAATGGTATCTACTAGTAAATACATTAAACCATCAACTTCTTGTTGTGGTCTGTCCCAATTTTCGGTGCTAAATGCATATAAGGTAAGGTAGCCTACACCAAGTTCGGCGCAACCTTCTACTATATTACGTACACTTTCTACGCCATGAAAATGGCCATATAAGCGTTCTTGTCCTTTTTCTTCTGCCCATCTACCATTACCATCCATTATAATGGCAATATGTGTGGGTAATCGGTTTTTGTCAATTTGATCTACTGATACATGCATGGCTTTACCTGCAATTTTATTAGCGGCAAAAGTAAGGATTCGGTTGGGTTTGCTGCGATTTTTAAACTTGCATTAACAGCAGCGTTTTTCTTCCCTAGCAAATAGCGATTTTACCTCTACTTTGCCTTAGGGCATTTGTACGATTGCAAATTGAAAGATAAACCCACTCTAAAAGTTGCAAAACCATCATTTTGAGTGCTATTACCACGCTGTCTGCCTTTATCGCCAATAGATAAGCCACCTGTAACTTCGTAACTTCTATCTTGCAATTTATCTGCAATAGAACGTTGGCCAGTAATAGGGTCAGCAGGAAAAGTTAAAGGACCTGCGTAAGTTGTGCTTACATCATCCAAATAATCGGTGCCAGTAAAGCGGTAAGATACTTCTGCATACCAGTTCATACGCTCGTTAATAGCATATTTAAACCCAAAACTCAAAGGAATACTCATTGCCGTACCGCCATATTGCGTACGTTCGGGATATTGTGTACTACCTTGACCTTCGGTGCCAATTGAGCGCAAATAATATTTTTCACCTTCTAAATAAGCATAAGGATCGTAAGAAAAAACGCCCACCCCTAAACTTACATAAGGTGTGTAGCTGTATTCACGAAAACCAGGTAAAAACTTAAAGAAATTAAAATAGCCGCTCACACTTAACTCATACAAATCTGTGTTAAAACTTAGGTTGCGTGTTTTGTGCACCACGTTTGAATTATTGGCATCGCTAAAGCCAAGAAAAGTGTACGAGCCATCTATTTTCATTCCCACATAGCCATTAAACTGCTTTAAATAATACACTCCAGCAGAAAACTTGGGTTTGTTAATAGCTACATTGGTATTTAAATCACCAAAATAATGACCCAAACCAATTGAGGCACCTAACTCACCCTTGTGTACGTAGGCATCATACATTTGAGCATTAGCTGCTTGCAAAGCAGCTATAAAAACAACTAGTCCTATTATTTTTTTAAGCATAAATTAGTAAAGTGTAAAAACAAATGTAATGATACAAAACATAAAAATTACGGCGCAAGCCTAACAATCTGCCAATTATCTGTTATTTTTTCTTTTTTGTAAACAATTCTATCATGCAATCTACTGCTTCTACCCTGCCAAAACTCAATTTGCAAGGGTTTTATTATGTATCCACCCCAATGTGGTGGTCTAGGCACATTTTCGCCAAATTCTGCTGCATATTTTTTAGCACTATCTTCTAAAATACTTCTGTTGTTTATAATGCTGCTTTGTGGAGAACTCCAAGCACCTATTCTACTGCCTACAGGCCTGCTATAAAAATAGGCATCGCTTTCTTGGTCACTCACTTTTTCTATTGTACCTTCTATGCACACTTGTCTTTCTAACTCTTTCCAAAAAAATACTAACGATGCAAAAGGGTTTGCTGCAATTTCTTGCCCTTTTTGGCTATTGTAATTTGTAAAAAAAGTAAACCCATTTGCCGTGTAATCTTTTAGCAGTACAATGCGTGCCGAGGGTTTACTATTTGCATCTACAGTGGCTAAAGTCATCGCATTTACTTCATCAATATTGCTTGCAACTGCTTCATCCCACCATTTGGTAAATTGCTCAATTGGATTACTAGCAACATCTTCTTCACTAAGCGACTGTAATTTATAATCTCTTCTTATATCTGCTATTACTACACTCATTGCTTAGCTTTTAAAACGCAAAGTTAGTTACTTGCACAAAGCAAAATTAACTGCTAGTAGAAATGCAATTACTTTAAGTTGTACAGCATTTGCGTAATTCTATTAATTGAGGGTATGTACTATTTTTATTTGCAACTGATTATTCGCAATAAATTTATTTTTTAAAACTTAAGATGCGTTATTTTAAAACAAGAATGTCATCCTCGCACCTAATATTTAAGTTAAATAACCCTCGTTGTAGTTGCAGCTAAATCTTGCAAAAAAATGCAAGCACACAGTATTTTGTATAAATTGTGCGTTCAATTATCTCTTTTTTCATGAAGCAGTTTTTTTTAGTTGCAAGTATTTGCTTGTTAGTATCAATAGGCCATGCACAGCATTTTTACAAAGAAACCAAACAAGCAAAAACTTGGGTAAACAAGCAGTTTAAAAAACTAAGTAAAAACCAGCGCATTGCGCAGCTTATGATTGTAAGAGCGCACAGCAATCTTGGTGCAGACCATGTAAAGCAGGTAACAGAATTAATTACCAAATACAATGTAGGCGGCTTGTGTTTTTTTCAAGGCGGGCCTATTCGTCAGGCACAGTTAACTAATTATTACCAAAGCATTACCAAAACACCATTAATGATTTGCATAGATGGTGAGTGGGGGCTTGGTATGCGTTTAGATAGTGTGATTAATTATCCACGCCAATTGATGATGGGCGCAACACAAGATGCCAATTTAATTTATGAGTTTGGCAAGGCAGTAGGCAACCAATGCAAGCGGCTTGGTATTCATGTAAACTACGCACCAGATGTAGATGTGAATAACAACCCAAACAACCCAGTTATAAACGATAGAAGTTTTGGTGAGGATACATACAAAGTGGCTTTATATGGGGTAAAATATATGCAGGGTATGCAGGCTGTAAATGTGATGGCTTGTGCCAAGCATTTTCCTGGTCATGGCGATGTGGCAGTAGATAGCCATTACGATTTGCCCATTATTAGTAAAACACGTGGGCAGCTAGATAGCTTAGAATTATATCCTTTTCGTGAATTAATTAAGGCAGATGTAGGCAGCATGATGATTGCACATTTGTTTGTACCAGCTATTGATACCATTGCTAATCAGGCTACTTCATTATCTTATAAAAATGTAACTAGCTTACTAAAAGATGAGCTAGGTTACAAAGGCATCACCTTTACCGATGGCCTTGGTATGAAAGGCATTACCAAATATTACCCTACCGGCGAAGCAAGTGTACAAGCCTTAATTGCAGGTAACGATATGCTGTGCCTGCCAGAAGATATTGGCGCAGCCATAGAAAAAACAAAACAAGCCATTAAAGATGGTCGATTAACATGGGACGATTTGAATAGCCGTGTAAAAAAGATATTGCTAGCCAAGTATAACTTGGGTTTAAACAAGCCGCAAGTGATAGATACTGTTGGTATTTTGGCAGACTTAAATGAGCAAACCATACGCATAAAAACCTTGTTAGCAAAAAACGCAGTAACACTATTGCAACAAAGCAATACGGCTTTGTTACCATTAAAGGCTAATAAAAAAATTGCCTACATATCTATTGGCGCAGCTAAAGAACCTGTTGCTGCTACTAGATTAAAAGCTGAAAATAATGCCGATGTATATTTATTTGGCAGTAAAGCCGAACAAGGCAAGCAATTGATGGATGATAAAAATCAAACCATCGTGATGGATAAAAGCGATAGTGCTTCTGCGCAGCAACTGATTAGTAAAGTATATGCACTAGGCTACGATGCGATTGTGGTAGGCGTTCACAACTATAGCAGACGGCCAGCCAATAACTACGGCTTGAGTAATTCTGCCATTTACTTAATATCAGAATTACAAAAACAAAACAATGCAGTGGTTATTTACTACGGTAATCCTTACGCAGTAAGATATTCATGCAATGCACTAAACATTGCTACGGCTTATGAAGATGACGATATTACACAACAGGCCGTGACCGATTGGCTACAAGGCAAGCTAGCAGCAAAAGGCAAATTACCAGTAACTGTGTGCAACAACTTTAAGTTTGGCGATGGCATTACTTACAATAATTATTTACCTAAAGCCAGCAATTTTAATGTAGATGCTAAGTTTAATAAAATAGACAGCATAGCTAAAGATGCCATAGCCAAAGGTGCTATGCCAGGTTGTGTAATATTAGCTGCAAAAAATGGGCATGTAATTTATAGCAAAGCATTTGGCACTACTACTATGGGCGGTACAACATCTGTTACTGAAAACATGGTGTACGATTTAGCATCTGTAACCAAAATATCTGCCACCACCGTATCTGTAATGAAGTTGTATGAAGAAGGTAAATTGGATTTAGATAAAACCCTTGGTGATTACTTGCCTTGGGTAAAAAGTAGCAACAAAGCATCACTAAAACTGCGTGATATATTGTTGCACCAAGCGGGTTTAACCCCCTTCATTCCTTTTTATAGAGAAGTAATAGATACCCTAACTGGCCAACCTAAGTGGGCATTTTTTAGTAAAACAAAAGATGCCAATCACCAGTTTAGAGCTGCTGAAAACCTATATGTGCGCAACAATTGGGAAGATTCGTTGTACAGCCGTATAGTAACCAGCAAGTTAACTGCGCCTAACAAATATGTGTACAGCGATAATGACTTTATTTTCTTGGGCAAAATAGTAGAAGCCATTACAGGTAAAACCTTAAACGATTATGCCAAAGCAACATTTTATCAGCCTTTAGGTATGGCTACCACCACATTTCAGCCACGTGAACTAATGTCGTTAAACAATATTGTACCTACCGAATATGAGAAGCATTTTCGTCAGCAGCTTATTTGGGGCGATGTACATGATGAAGGCTCGGCTATGTTTGGCGGTATAGCAGGCCATGCAGGTTTGTTTAGTAATGCCTACGATTTGTTGCAGCTTTACCAAATGCTATTAAATGGTGGCGTGTTAAATGGTGTGCGTTATTTGCAAAAAGCCACAGTAGATAAATTTACAGCCTACAATAGCAATATCAGCCGTAGAGGCTTAGGTTTTGATAAACCAGAAAAAGACAATGCCACACGAAAAGACCCTTATCCTTCAAAGTTGGCTTCGCTAGAAACCTATGGCCACACAGGTTTTACAGGTATAGGTGTGTGGGTAGATCCTAAAAGCAATTTAATTTACATCTTTCTATCTAATCGTGTAAACCCAACAAGAGACAATAATAAGTTGAGTTCGCTTGGCGTTAGAGGCAAAATACAAGATGCTATTTACGAGGCTATTGGCGCAAAATAGATTGAATTTTTTGTAACAGTTTTAAAGGAAAGAATTTCTAAAATTCAGAACCACTTAAAAATTACATTTGTAGTATAGAGAACCTAAGTAAAATGATTAATAGAATACAAATACAAAATTTTAAATCAATCCAGCAAATGGATTTGAATTTGAATCGAATAAATGTATTGATTGGTTCTAACGGTGTGGGTAAGAGTAATTTTATAAGCTTTTTTAGGCTATTGAAAAATATGTATGATCAAAATCTACAGAATTACATAGCAGATGAAGAAGGTATTGATAATGTTTTTCATCATGGGATTAAAAATTCTCTATTCCTCAATGGAAGAATTGAGTTTGATAAAATAAATGCGTATAAGTTTGAACTTCAACCAACTCAAGAAGGAAACTTATACTTTTCATATGAAGGTACACAGTATTACAGGAATTGGGGATTAGGATTCGATTCTGTAAAACTGGGAAGTGGATATCAAGAAAGTATTTTAAAGGATAAACAATGGGGGCGATATACATTTGTTAAAGATTATCTCAAATACTTAAAAATTTTTCATTTTCACGATACTAGTAAAACAGCTAGCATCAAAAGACCTAGCAATGTTAACGATAATAGTTTTTTACGCGAAGATGCTGGCAATTTAGCAGCTTACCTTTTTCTACTGCAAGAGGTGCACCCTAAAAATTTCAAGAAAATAGAATTAGCTATCAAATCGGTTGCCCCTTTTTTTGAAAGATTTGATTTAAAAACAGATAGGCGAAACCCCGATTTAATTCGTCTTGAATGGATTGAGAAGGGCTCAAATAAATATTTCAATGCCATGCACCTTTCTGATGGTACTTTACGATTTATGGCATTAGCTACATTGTTATTGCAACCCGTTGCCCCTTCTGTTATTATTATCGATGAACCTGAATTAGGATTACACCCTTCTGCCATTACCAAATTGGCTGCACTTATAAAAAAAGCATCTGCTCAAACACAAATCATCATCTCAACACAGTCAGTAAATCTTTTAGACCATTTTGAACCAGAGGATATTATTACCGTAGATAGAATAGATAACCAATCTGTCTTTAAAAGACAAAGTTCTGAGGCATTAAAAGAATGGATGGAAGATTATAGTATGAGTGATTTATGGAGCAAGAATGTAATAGGAGGTCGTCCATGAAGCACTTATACATTATCGTAGAAGGAGAAACAGAACTCGAATTTATTAAAAGAATTCTCATTCCTTATTTCAGTAATAAAGGAATTACTACAAATATGCAAGCTATAGCAATTAGCATTAAAGGTGGAGGGCACGGATATAACAATATTGAACATTTTAAAAACACAATAGAGCCTTTATTAAGCTATAAAAATGCACCAATTATTACTACTATGATTGATTATTATGGTATTAATAGCGAGAAAAAGATGCCTAATTACAATGTATGTATGCAAAAGAATGGCACTGATGTTAGAATTGCTTGCATGGAACAAGCGCTTAATAATCAAGTACAATCTATTAAACCCTATCAATATTTTATCCCTCATATTCAAAAACACGAGCTAGAAACATTATTATTTGTAAATCCTCAAAACGGATTTTACTTAGAAGATGAAAAAATTAAAAATGATATAATTGCACTGGTAAACAAGTATGATAATATTGAAGAAATAAATAGTACACCAGAAGGTGCCCCATCAAAACGATTGTCAGCCATATATCAAAAGCATGGGAGCAAATATTCAAAAGCAGCAGATGCAATTGATATTATTGAATTAATTGGTTTTGATACTATTTTAACTAGATGTAGTCATTTTAAAAATTGGATTAATAGCCTCGAAAATGCGTTATTAACTTTATAATCATATAGTTATTAGCCAATACTTACCCTCTATTTTACAGTGAAATAATTATGAATTATTTGTAAACCATAGGCTTACATTTTTTCACCCCGCCTTAAAGCCATACATTCGCACCTTCAAAAGTAGCTAGCAAGTACACCTTTTTGCCTGTAACTCTTTACAGGCTTGTGTTTTAGGTAAATTGGATAGCCCAAAAAAATAATAATGGATATAAGAAACATTGCAATTATTGCACACGTTGACCATGGTAAAACTACCTTGGTAGACAAAATTTTACACCAAACAAATGTTTTTCGTGCTAATCAGGATACTGGTGAGTTAATTATGGATAGCAACGATCTTGAAAGAGAACGTGGTATCACTATCTTCTCTAAAAATGCATCTGTTGTATATAAAGATGTAAAAATTAACGTAATTGATACACCCGGGCACAGCGACTTTGGCGGCGAGGTTGAGCGTGTATTAAAAATGGCCGATGGCGTTATTTTATTAGTAGATGCTTTTGAAGGGCCTATGCCTCAAACACGTTTTGTGTTGCAAAAAGCATTGCAATTAAACTTAAAACCAATTGTTGTAATTAATAAAGTAGATAAACCAAACTGCCGCCCCGACGAAGTGCATGATGCAGTATTTGAATTATTCTTTAACCTAGATGCTACCGAAGAACAATTAAATTTCGCTACTTTTTACGGTAGTGGTAAAAACGGTTGGTTTAATAGTAAAAACGAGCAAAGCGAAGATATTACCCCATTAATGGATGGTATTTTACAATATGTACCCCCACCAAACGTACAAGATGGCAACTTACAAATGCAAATCACCTCTTTAGATTACTCTACTTTCTTAGGCCGTATTGCGGTAGGTCGTGTAGCCCGTGGTAGCATTAGCGAAGGCCAACCATTTAGCTTAATGCGCACCGATGGCAGAATTCAAAAATCTAGAGTAAAAGAATTATACATTTTTGAATCTTTAGGTAAACGCAAAGTAACCGAAGTGTTAGCCGGCGATATTTGCGCAGTAGTTGGTATTGAAGATTTTACAATTGGCGATACCATTGCCGATATAGAAAATCCTGAAGCATTGGCAATTATTAGTGTAGATGAGCCTACCATGAGTATGACTTTCAGCATTAACAACTCACCATTCTTTGGTAAAGATGGTAAGTTCGTTACTTCTCGCCACTTGCGAGACCGTTTAATGAAAGAAACTGAAAAAAACCTAGCCCTACGCATTGAAGATACAGACAGTGCCGATAGCTTCTTAGTGTACGGACGTGGTATTTTGCACCTTGGCGTATTGGTAGAAACCATGCGCAGAGAAGGTTACGAATTAACCGTTGGTAACCCTCAAGTTTTGATAAAATATATTGACGATAAAAAACACGAACCATACGAAAACCTCGTGGTAGATGTACCAAGCGAATTTAGCGGTAAAGTAATAGACCTTGTAACACAACGTAAAGGCGAAATGCTTATTATGGAAAGCAAGGGCGAAATGCAACACTTAGAGTTCGAAATTCCTTCACGTGGCTTAATTGGTTTGCGTTCGCAAATGTTAACCAATACCGCTGGTGAAGCCGTAATGGCACACCGCTTTCTTGAATACAAACCTTGGAAAGGCCCTATACCTGGTAGAAGCAATGGTGTATTAATTTCTAAAAACCAAGAAAAAACCACTGGTTACTCAATTGATAAATTACAAGATAGAGGTAAGTTTTTTGTAGATCCAGGTGAAGATGTGTACACAGGCCAAATTATTGCCGAACACATTAAACCAGGCGATTTGATAGTAAACGCTACCGAACCCAAAAAACTAACCAACCACCGTGCAAGCGGTAGCGACGATGCAACACGTATTGCACCAAAAACTTTGCTAACCTTAGAAGAATGTATGGAATACATACAGCAAGATGAATGTATAGAGGTAACACCAAAAAATATTCGTATGCGTAAGGTAATTTTAAACGAAGATGAACGCAAGAAAACATCTAAAAGTATGCAAAGCGAAGCAGTAGCATAAAACCACTGTTTCTACAATATACAAGCCATTCAGCAAAAGTTGAGTGGCTTTTTTGTTGGCACTAATATCACAACTTATTAGGCAATATTTTTTTTGTAAAAAAAATTTTTTAATTAAATTGTGCCAACAAAACTTATAATATCATGTCACAAGAAAAATTAAAACGCCTATACAGTGCCAAAGACACAGTTATGCTAACTGTACTGTCTATTATTTTAAAAAATGCACTTGCAAACATTGCAGAACTTACCGAAGAAAACGAGAATTGGAATGTTAGAGCAATAACAGCTTTACTAACTAGAATTGAAAATGCCCTAGAAAATATTTTAGGTATAGACCCTAAGAAAGACCAACGAGAAGCAACTGCACTTGTAAAACAAATACAAGCAGAAGCGTTGCCCATATTATCTACCCTTGCATTGCGCATGGGCGTAGCTGTAAAAAATACTGCACGTAAAACAGAATTGCTAAAACAACTTGGCTTTACCGAGTTTGCTGCTAAAGCACAACAGATGGATCAAATAGCTCTGATAGAATTTTTAGCAAAATTTAAAACCAATGCTACCAATGCGGTAAAGGCAGAAATAACGGCTAGTAAAGACATTAAAATAGCCGCAGTAGATAAGCTAATAGACTTATCCAAAACCCTAGTAGACAATCACGTGAACCAAGAGACTTATAAAGACACTAGCAAAGTAATTACTGCCGATGGCGTTACAGAACTAAATGCCATTTATACGGCTGTGGTAAAAGATTTTAGCAAATTGGTATTAGACTTTTACAAAAAGAAAAAATCTAACAAAGCCAATTTATTCAGTTTTGCAGCCATTTTAAAAACGGTAAACGGTAGCGGCAACCATACCCCACCCCCACCAACCGAACCCAAATAGCACGTAGCTAACAAAAACCACTTAGCAGCCCTGTTGTACCACTTAGCAGGGCTGTTGCATTAGTTAGCAACCAATTTGTATTACTTGGTAAATTATTTTTACTAATTTGTTAAGAATTTACATCAGTTAGCAACTGTGTTTAATAACTTAGCAATGCTATTGTACTACTTGGTTAAATATTTTTATTAATTTGTTAAGCATTTGCACTAGTTAGCAGGCGTGTTGTATTAGTTAGCAGGGTTTTAAACAAGTTAGCTAGAAGGATGGGGAAGGTAGTTGAAAGATTCATCCATTTTTTTGGGGTTTAGCAAAATAAAATTTTGTGGCGTAGTACAAGAGCCATTAAACTTAACTTGAAATTTGCAGAATTTGAACAAATTGTAACACAAAAAAATACTTTTAGGCGTATAATTTGCGTACTATTGTCAAATAATCACAAAACTGTAAAATGATAGTTGAATTTAGTGTGAAAAATTTTCGTTCAATACAAGATTTACAGACCATAAGTTTTGTTGCTACTGGATTGAAAAGTTCGGAAGAAAACTCAAATTTAGACGATGAAAATATTTCGGATGAGGTAGGACAAAAATTACTTAAAACGGTGGGGATATATGGCGCAAACGGAAGCGGAAAAAGTAATATAATTAAAGCTTTGGAGTATTTTTTAAGAGCAATAACTAACGAAGCAAGTACCGAGTCTAATTTGAATTCTTTAACAGACCCCTTTCTTTTTCAGGAAAATGCGAATAATTCCGAATCTTTCTTTCAACTTGTTTTTAATATTGAGAATAAGAAATACAGATACGGTTTTACTGTAAAGAAAAATTTAAGTTATGGGAGTTCTTTTAAAAAGAATAATGAAACTATTAGCAAAGAAATTATTACTTACGAATGGCTTTTTGGCACCAAGGGGCAAAAAATGGGGGAGTTTTTTATACGCAAATTTGGAGAAGTAAGTAAAGATAAATTACCAAATAAAGAAAAAATACCACCACACCAGTACGAACACACATTGTTTTTAACACATGCTGCCGCTTTTGATAGAGATGGTATATGCGCTAGGATAAGAAGATTTTTAAGTGGCTATACAATATCCAATTTCAAAAATGCTTTTGATGGATTTAGATGGAACTCGCTTTTTCTTTTAGAAAAAGAAAACCGTAAAGAAGAATTTCTAGAATTGTTAGCTACTTTCAATCATAGCTACAAGGATATTATTTTAGATAGAGATGCAAACAAATCTGAAGATGAAATTCTACCTTATGAGAATATTTATTTTGTAAAGCAGTTTATTACTAAGCAAAATGCACAAGTAGCTATTCGCCTAAACTTAGGCTTTAACGAATCGGCAGGAACACAAAAAATATTTGATATTGCAGGTGTTTTACTTCGAGCATTTAATATGCCCATGAGTGTATTAGTTATTATTGATGAAGTTGACAGTAATTTTCACCCTGCATTTCTCATTAAATTAATTACTCTATTTAATAATAAGCTACTAAATAAGAGCAATGCACAACTACTTTTTACTAGCCACGATACAAACTTGATGTCACCATCAATTATGCGAAGAGACCAGTTTTATTTTACAGAAAAAAAGGAAGATAATTCAACACGCTTATATTCTTTAGCCGATTTGAAAGGCATTAGAAATGATGCTGATTTTGCAAAACAATATCTAGCGGGCTTTTACGGCGCCCTTCCCATGCTTGCTAATTTTTCATCTAATAAATCTTTAGAAATAAATGGAGGAACCATGGAATCTTAAAAAGAATGATGCTAGAACAGCCGACTCGTTGCCAACTTTTATTATTTTCTGTGAAGATGAAGTTAGCGAGCCCCTGTATTTCAAATATTTTGAAACACAGCTAATAAAAATTAATACAGTTGCCGGGCAAAAGAGTAAAATAGAAAATGTTTTTAAAGCAATAACACACTGTGTAAGTGAAGAATTGATGGAAATAATAGATAATCAGCCTGTTTTAAAAAACGATGAAACACAAGTTTGGTGTGTTTTTGATAGAGATAAAGAGGAAACTATAGACAAACAACTTTTGGGTAATACATCTTTTAATGAATCAATTGAAACCGCAAAGGCAAGAGGAATTAAAACTGCATGGAGTAATGATGCTTTTGAACTTTGGATTTTGCTTCATTTTGAAGATATTGAACCCAATATAGAAAATTATAAAAGTAGAAAAATATATTATGAAAGACTAACAGAAATATTCAAGGCAATTGATAATCCAAACGAACATTTACAAAAGGTATTAAAGTATCAACAATTCAATTATAAATCATCATTAAAGCAAAAGAATAATTTTCTATTCATAGTAAGAGACACAATCGTTCCAAATACTAATCTTGCTATTAAAAGGGCAAAAGTTCTAGAAAAATACCACGCAAATTCAGTAAAGCCTCATAATGAAAAGTCGCCGTGTACGCATGTGCATTATTTGGTTCAGGAGTTGTTAAGGCTAGGCGGTAAACAATTGCCCAAATAAATTTGATGATGGCTACATTTTGCCTATTTCCGCCACTATTAACATACTTGCCAACAGCTTTTTTTAAAGTTATTCCCTCTTTAAGTTGTGTACTTGTGCGATAAAATTTAGAACTTCTCTGAAGAATATTTTATCCAAAATGCAATAGCGTACCGCATGATAGAAGAGTTTGCAGGTGTCATTTATAGCATAGCTTATTATTGGGCTATGCTTTTTTATTTAGGTTACGCAATCGTTGCCAGTAAAATAACAAGCGTTTTAATAACAATTATGGCTTGTACAGTAAGTTCGCTTTGTAAGCGGTTTCTGCAACATTGCAATGCTCGCAAAGCGGTATTTAATTCTGTTTAACCACCACTATTTTACAACTATTATGCGCCATACTTTACTTCGTTTTTGTTTTGTTTTTTTATCTATTGTAACTGCACATGTTAGTGCCCAACAAATTGCTTTTCCTGGTGCCGAAGGTGCTGGTAAATATACAAGCGGTGGTAGAGGTACCGCTACTAACATAACCACTGTATTTGAAGTAACCAACCTTACCGATGTAAATACAGTTGGTAGTTTGCGCTATGCCTGTAGCCAATCTACAAGTACCTATCCTTATAGAACCATTGTGTTTAGAGTGTCTGGCACTATACATCTTACCGCAAGGCTAAATATACCTGCTAATACTACCATTGCTGGGCAAACTGCGCCAGGTGATGGTATTTGCATAGCAGATTATCCTGTAGTAGTTAATGGTGATAACGTAATAGTGCGCTACATACGCTGTAGAATGGGCGATAAAAATCAATTAAAAACCTCTCCTGCTGGTTGCGGTGTACCAGTGGCACCTTTTACTAGCGCATGTATGCCTATAGATGGTAGCGGTGGCGATGATGCACTTGGTAATTTGGGTAATAAAAATTTGATTATAGACCATTGCAGCATAAGTTGGAGTAACGATGAAGCCCTAACGGTGTATCGTGGCGATAGCGTAACACTACAATGGAATTTAATTTCGGAACCTTTGAATTATTCGTACCATTTTGAAACAGGCGATACAGACTTTGAACAGCATGGTTATGGTGGTATTTGGGGCGGTATTCATGCCTCTTTTCACCACAATTTATTTGCACATTGTCGCAATAGAAACCCACGTTTTGCAGGTAACAGTAGTTATGCAAGTGGTGTAATAGAAACAGCCGATTTTAGAAACAATGTATTGTACAATTGGGGCATTAATACTGTTTATGGTGGCGAAGGTGGTAATTATAATTTGGTAAATAATTACTACAAATACGGCCCTGTAACTAGTAGTGGTGTAAGGTATAGAATAGTAGGTGTAGATAGTAATGCCACCAATGGCTATGCGAAGTATTATTTATCGGGTAATTATGTGGATGGCTCTACAACAAATACTGCTAATAATTGGAGTGGTGTATCTATGCTGTCTGGTAAGGCTGCCGATACTGTAAAATCGAAAGTAACAAGCCCATTTCTATCAAACTATTTACCTACAATTACCGATGATGCTACCATTGCCTACGATACTGTTTTAAAGGGTGTGGGCTGCGTATTACCTGTAAGAGATACGCTAGACCAACGCATAATTAACAATGTAAAAAATAGAACAGGTGCACATATTGATGTACAAGGCGGTTTTCCACATGCAACGCCCTATGCACAAACCGTAAATGCTTGGCCTTATTTGGCTACAGCAACACCACCTACAGATACCGACCATGATGGTATGCCCGATGATTGGGAAACAGCTAATAATCTTAACCCTAATAATGCTGTTGATAGAGGTGTATTTGCAAGCAACGGTTATACCAACTTAGAAAACTATTTAAACAATATTACGTCAACACAAACAACCACACCCCCACCTACAACCACAGTTCCTACAGCACCTGCTTCAGGCATTTGGTCGCTACTCACCAATCAAACAGCATCTGTAATTGGTAATGTTACGGCAGCTAATCAATTGCTTGGCAGTAGTATGGTAGGTACACAATACGGCAGCACATTTGGTACAGTTGCAGGTTGGCAGCGTACAGGTACTACCTCTTTTTTGCCTACGGCTTACGATGCTAATGTGTACACCGAGTACAAAATAAGCCCTTCAAATGATAAGTATTTTACGGCAAATTCTGTGCAATTACATGTACTTGGTGGTGGCACAAGCACTGCACGAATGGCGGTTTATTATTCGCTAGATAATTTTGTAACATCTGCACCTGTAGGCACTTGTACTTACAATGGTTCTACCTACAATGCTACAGTTGATGCGCCTGTTGTACTGCTTAATACTAGTACCACGCCACTTACAGGGCAGCAGGTAGCCACTATACCTACCTATATATCTGTAAGCCCGGGCCAAACACTTTCTGTGCGTATGTATGCTTGGATTACTGGTTCGGGCAATCGTTATTTTACAAGCCAAAATGTGAAGATAGAAGGTGTTACTTCTGATGTAGTGTTGCCACTAAGGTTAAATCAATTTTTAGCCACTTTGCAAAATGATAAAGCCTTATTGCAATGGCAAACAAGTAATGAAGTAAACATGCGTGGCTTTACAATAGAAAGTAGTATAGATGCTAGCAACTTTACCGCAATGGCTACTATTGCAGCCAATAATCAAACTACTAATAGCTACCATTGGCTAGACGCTACTACAAGAAACGGCACTGTATATTATCGTTTAAAAATGATGAACGCAGATGGTACATTTACCTATAGTAAGGTAGTGTTTGTAGTATTTAAAGCTGCCACTACATTGGCCATTTACCCAAATCCTGTAGTAAATACTTTAGTGCTTAAATATGGTGTTACTAGTGCCACGGCACAAGCAACTTTATTTAGTGTACAAGGCAAAAAAATAATAACCGTAACTATACCTAGTAATACAACGCAAACCAACATAAATACTAGCAACTTACCTAGTGGTTGGTACCTATTGCAAATGGCAAATAATGTAGGCATTAAAACGGTAAAGTTTTTAAAGCAGTAAAATAAATTAGTTACAAGTAGTTATAGTTGCAAATCAATTTTTTAAGTTAAAAAATGTGCTTGTTTAAATGAAATATTTATGGGCAGGGATTGCGTTGTTGTAGGGTTCAAGTTCCGTAAGCCCACAACCAAAGCCACATTAATAACGTACTGCCCAAACTGAAGCACAATAAAGAACATAAGTTGAGGCGATATTCTTCAAAGCCTCAATAACGCCAAACCTAATGTTGGACGTAGTGCTTTCTAAGTGGTTGTAGTTATTTTTTTGGTTGCTCTTTGAACTTTTGGTTTTGTAGAATCAGAATTTATTGGGAATATTATGCCATTTGTATTAAATAGATACTTTACTACCAAAAGAAAGAATCCGAAAAAGTTAATTGTGGTTGATGTGATTAATGTAATTAATACTTTGTCTGAGAGATTAAATTCAAAATATTTTTTATCATTTATACAAGTTAATCCATTTGCTATAATGATGATAAAAATTAATGTTGTCCAAGAACAAGTCAAACGAAATATAAGTTTAGCATATTTTTTTCTTTCTTTTCGGTTCTGCACTAACAATAAGTTGTATTCACGCTTTGTCTTTAGCTCTTCAATTTTAATTGCTTTTTCTGACGATTCATCCAAATACTCTTTTTCTTCTAAGAGTTGACTTGGGTCTGTATTCTCTTGAGCAATTGCCTCTTTTAATGCACTTAAATTTATTTTAAAAATTGCTGACATTTGTTAATTTTCTTGCTTTACTAAAAAACGTGAAAAATAGTCTGCTATTTCTTCATTTGGAATAACCAAATCAGTTGCACCAGGAACATAATGTTTTGACCACGGTGAGCCGGAATTATGAGTCCAATTTGATAGCCTAATAGCATCTATATCTTTCGTGTTTTCCCAAGTAAATTCAATTGTTTTTTTAGCTGCTGTGTCTAAATTTTCAATTATGGCTTCATTATTATTAAATATTATCAATAGTTCGGTATCTAATATTGGCTGACTACCATAAAATTTATATTGATGATATATTTGTGGTATTACTGGTCCGTATTTCCACGCCTGAAAAGATTCTTCAAATAAAGGTTTTCTGTCATTAAGCACAAGATGAATTCCTTGTGCAAAATATAGCATTTTTTGAAGTTTCATTTGTGTTACAGGTAACTCATACTCAATACCAAGTTTCACAAACTTTAAAGCAATTGTAGATGCAGTATATGTCATAAAAACAAGTTTAACTAAAATAATTAGCAAAAGCGAAAGTATGTAATTTACATTTGTCTAAGGTAAATTTTTTTACGAGATGTTCTTTCATAGCATTACGCCCTACATGTATAGTGCTGTAGTAAGTAAAAATTTTATGGTTCTAATCTGCATCTTCAAAAAAAGGTTTACAATACAGGCCACATAAAAGCAACATACACATAACATGCCTGTTAAAACTTTAGCTGTTGCCATTGCTTGTGTGTCATTTCAAATTTCAGTTCTTTAGTGCCATTCATGCCTACTTCTATCCAGCCCATTAGTTTATAAAAATTGGCAGCCCTTGTATTGGGTGCAGTGCCAAGCCATACGGTTGTTTGTGTTTGGCTAAAATACCAGTCAAGCATAGTGTTGTGTAGTTGCTTGCCTATGCCTTTTTTCTCAAAATCAGGATGTATAAATAGGGCCCAAATATTGTGGTCTTGTAAGTCTGCAATGGCAAAGCCTACAACGCTATTATTAATTTCAAATACCCAACCTTTACCCCTTTTGGTTATAAATTCTTCGCAGTCTGCATCGGTTACCAATGCGGGGTTCGATAAAGTGTTTTCTTTTACAGCATTGCGTACTATTTGTATTTGTGCAATATCTGCGGTAGTTGCTTGGCGTAGTAGCATTATTGTTGTGTTAAACTATTTTTCATTTTTTTAGATAAGCCATCAAATACCAACTCATACGATTCATCTATCCATTGTTGTAATTGCTTATTGCTTACCGAACCATCTGGTACAATGGTGTTCCAATGCTTTTTGTTTTGATGAAAACCAGGTTGCACACAGTCAAAATCGGCCCGTAATTGTTCTATTCTGTCTGGATGACATTTTACATTAAACCTAAAGTCTTCGCTGTCGAGGCTTATTAGTAAAAATAATTTGCCGCCTACTTTAAACACCAAGGTATTGGGTCCAAAAGGAAAGCCTTCTTCTACAAACGCCTTATCTAGGCAATAATCTCTTA
Source organism: Flavobacterium sp. (assembly GCA_030053925.1). Taxonomy (GTDB): domain Bacteria; phylum Bacteroidota; class Bacteroidia; order Chitinophagales; family Chitinophagaceae; genus Parasediminibacterium. Next base: position 14,093 of record JASGCX010000021.1, on the reverse strand, counting down.
AAGATTCTACATCCATAATTTGTACTAATTAATTGTAAACAAGTTCAGCCTAATCTTTCAGCAAGTTATTGCATCTCATTGGCTTTATTGTAAGCCATTATAAATATAGCGCCAAGGTTTTTATGCGGTGGTATATAGTCATCAAATTTCTCTTTATTTTCACCAGTAAAATGGGTTTCAAAAATCTTCCATAATTGTATCCAATTCAAGTCTCTACCATTGCGTAATTCGTTGGTAATTTTATTAATTAAGCCTTGGTTTATAAGACTTGTACCCACTTGTTTCGATGAAATAATTTGTGCTTGTGTGGTACGTTTTAGTACATCGTTTAAGCTTTGGTAACCACCGCAGCTACCTAGTAATACTATCTTGGCCGATGCAGGTAACTGGTTAATAGTGCTTTTTACAAAATAGCTGTGCCCACGGTGAATAACCACTGTTGGCGGTAGTTGTAGCGAGTCTAAATAGTTGCCTAAATGTGCTTGTGCTTGTGCATCTAAATCTTGCAGTTCATCTAGCGGCTTGTTAGCGTAAATGGTAATAGGCGTGCCTATGGCAGATTTTACTTCTACCCATTCTGGCTTATTAATTATTTTCCAATTGGCATTTCTAAAATTGGCTAAAAAGGCGTTAAACACGTTATTGCCATCTTTATCGCCGTAAAAAAACTGCTGAATAATAATGCGGTTGCTACTGTCTTTAAGCAATGCAATTGGCATTTTAAATACAGGATTAATACCTAGCTTTTGGCTTACATCTATTTTATTGGCAGAATCCATTGATAGGAAAATAGTGTTGAGCAGGTTGTAAATATTTTCACCTCTTGCATTTTCTTTTGCTGTTGCATTTGCAAGATTTTTTTGAACTTGCTCAAGTATTAATTTTTGCAATTTAGGGTCTACAATGCTAGCATAACTATCTGCTACATCCACTGCATCTTCTAGTGTTTTTGCGGTTTCTAGGCCTGTAACAAAATTACGCATCATGGTCTTGGCTTCGTTGTCGTCCATGCGCTTTAAAAAGTCAGTAAGTGTGTTATAGGCAGAAGCCATTTTTAAAAACTTCTTGTAATAATCGTAATGTACCGCTTGTAACAAACTATCGCCTCTTGGTACACTCATGCGTTCAAATATGCGCTTATACACACCAAGGTAACTGCTTGTATAAATTTCTCTTTCGCTTAGTACACATAGGTAATACAATTCAGTAGGGGTAAGCCTTTCAATGCGTTTAAACCTTACTGCATCGTTACGTTCATCGTGCAAGCCATTAATGGTATCAATATAGTTTTCTATGCCCTTAGCTTTTAGTTTTTCGGTCAATACTTTTTTTACCAACGGTGTATCGCCATGTTGCATTCTATTGGCATAGTCTATTTCTGTTTTTACCAACAGTTTGTAATAACCATCGGGGTCGTTTTTAAGTTTTGTAAGTGTATCAAGCGAAATTTTATTGCGGTACAATTCATCTAAAAAAGGAAAATAAACCCGGCCAGAATTCATTAAAGCCAATAGACCAATTGTTTTTACCAAGGGCTCGTTAACAGTTTGAATTTTATTGCCCAAAGGCGTATTGCCAGAGGCATAATTGTACAGCATTTCTTGGTCTCGGTAAGCTTCTGCAATAATTAAGCTATCTGCAAATGGTACTTGTAAATTATCTTGTAAAATTTTTAAAACCTTTGTAGGACTGCGTTTGCACTGTTTTAATACTAGTTCATCTTTGCAGGCTTGTAAGCCGATATTGTTTTTAAAAGCTAAATTACCGGTTAAAATGTTTGACACTTCTAGTTCGTTAGCTGCTATTACAGGTGCTATAGATTTGCTTTTTAACTGTAGCTTCATACATTGCTCGTAAGCAAGTATTACATCGCCAAGCATGATGGTTTTTATGGCACGTTGATTATAGTAATTGGTAAAGTCTGTAAGCAGGTTTTCAATACTTCTTAGCCAAATAAATTTATCATTTTCAGAAATGGCACTGTCAAGTTCTATTGTTGCTTGCAAATTGTTGATGTGTCTATTTAGTATTTGATACAATTGTTGGTTAATGCTTTCATCATTAGAAGCTTTTAAAGTGCTATCGTTATTGCTAGTAAGGCGAATGATGTTTTGCTGCGCCTCATCAATTTTTATATGAAAAAACTGCCTGTTTAAAGGCACGTTAGGTATGTTAATTACAAACTGTGCTTGTGCAATAGTTACAGCAAGTAATATTAAGAAGGTGAGATAAAGCTTAGTCATACGCATAATGATGGCAAAAATACAGACAGTTAAGTGTTTTACTTATCTAGTAGTGTGTTTTACTGTTAACAATTACATAATGCCCATTAAGTGCTATTATGCCATTGCTTAAAGTTATTTTTGTGTAAACTTAATGTTAAGATGGAACCAAAAACAAAACGAATTCTTATTGCTGACGATGAACCAGATATTTTGGAAATTGTTAGCTACAACCTTAGCAAAGAGGGCTACCAAATTTATACCGCCAAAGATGGTAGCGAAGCGGTAGCACAGGCTAAACTATTGAATCCAGATTTAATTATTTTGGATGTAATGATGCCTCGTAAAACTGGTGTAGAAGTTTGTCAGCTACTAAGAAGTTTACCTGCTTTTCAAGATACCCTCATTATTTTTTTAACTGCAATGAGTGATGAAGCCTCGCAAATTAAAGGCTTAGAAACAGGTGCAGATGATTATGTAAATAAGCCAATAAGCCCAAAAGTATTGATAAGCCGTGTAAATGCTTTGTTTAGAAGATTGAACAAAGATGAAGGCAAAACAATAGTTGTTGGCAATATTAATATAGACCCTGTAAAATTTGTAGTTACCATTGATGGTAACGAAGTAATACTTGCAAAAAAAGAGTTCGAGCTATTGTATTTATTGGCTTCTAAGCCAGGCCGAGTATTTTTACGAAACGAAATTTTATCGCAGGTATGGGGTACCGAAGTAATTGTAGGCGATAGAACTATTGATGTGCACATCAGAAAAATTCGTCAAAAACTAAATGTAGATTGTATTACCACCGTAAAAGGTGTAGGCTATAAGTTTGAATTATAAAGCCAGCTTGCCCCTAATTAAGTTTAAAAGCTTATGTTTATAGTAACAATCATCAAAAAAATTCCCTTATAGGGGTTAGGGGCTTATGTTTACAACCAAAAATTTATCTCCCAAGCAGTTATCTGCGCTTACCGCTTTACTATTGTCTGTGCCTATTGGTATTGTTTTTTTTATTGTAGAAACCAATTGGCTGTTTGGCGTTATTAGCGCTGCCATCATTTTTGTTGGTAGCTATTTTTTAATAGGCTTTGTACTCGAGTCTTTTATTTACCGAAAAATAAAACTCATTTACAAATTCATTTACCAAACAAAAGCCAACAAACGCGAAGAAACCTACTACAAATACATTTTACCCAAAAAAAGTATTGATGAAGTAAGTGAAGATGTAGAGCGATGGGCCAAACAACGAAGTGCTGAAATTGCTTTATTGAAAAGCAATGAAGCGTACCGCAAAGAGTTTTTGCAAAACCTAGCACACGAATTTAAAACGCCCATTTTTGCCATTCAAGGCTATGTAGATTCTTTGCTAGATGGTGCTTTAGAAAACCCAACTATTAGTAAACGTTTTTTAGAAAATGCCGCTAAAAACGTAGAACGTATGGTAAACTTAGTGGAAGATTTAGACGAAATTTCTAAGCTAGAAAGTGGTGAACAGCCTTTATACAAGCAAAACTTTGTTATTCAAGAATTGATAAAAGAAGTGTACGAAACTTTGTCTATTAAAACAAGTCAATGTAATATTAAATCGTTTATAAAAAAGGGTTGCGAAGCGCCAATAACAGTATTTGCAGATAAAGAAAAAATAAGACAGGTGGTAAATAATTTGATAGAAAATGCTACCAAATACGGCAAACAAAATGGCATTATCACTGCTAGCTTTTATAAAGCCGATGATGAACGTGTATTAGTAGAAATTAGTGATGATGGCATTGGTATTTCTGAAGAACATTTGCCTCGCATTTTTGAAAGATTTTACCGTACCGATAGAGGAAGAAGCAGAGATGTTGGTGGCACGGGTTTAGGCTTAGCCATTTGCAAGCATATTATTGAAGCACATCACCAATCTATTCATGTGCGTAGCACTTTAGATGTAGGTACTACTATAGGTTTTACACTAGAAAGTAAAAGAGATTAAGCATACATTATTTATACAAAAACGCCTCGTGAATTGAATTTCACGAGGCGTTTTTATTGTTTACATCTTCTTCAATTATCTTCTCATGCCTGGCATACCGCCCATACCTGGTAAGCGCCCAAGTGGCATTTTGTTCATCATGCTCATCATCTTTTTCATTTCCTCAAACTGCTTCATAAACGCATTTATCTCGTTTAAATCTTTACCGCTACCTTTTGCTATACGAGTTTTACGTTTAGCATCTAACAAGTCTGGGTTACTACGTTCGGCGGGTGTCATACTAAAAATAATGGCTTCAATACCTTTAAAACTATCATCGTTTACTTCTACATCTTTAATAGCTTTGCCCACACCAGGAAGCATACCCATCAAGTCTTTCAAGTTACCCATCTTTTTTATCTGCTGCAACTGGTCTAAAAAATCTTGAAAGTCAAATTGGTTTTTGCGTATTTTCTTTTCTAGGCGTTTGGCTAGTTCGTCGTTAAATTGTTCTTGTGCTTTTTCTACCAAACTGGTAATATCACCCATGCCTAAAATACGCTGCGCCATACGCTCGGGGTAAAAGATGTCTAGTGTATCCATCTTCTCGCCACTGCTCATAAACTTTATAGGTTTATTAACCGTGTATTTAATAGACAAAGCCGCACCACCACGTGTATCGCCGTCAAGTTTGGTAAGTACTACGCCACTAAAATTTAAGCGTTCATTAAAGGTTTTTGCGGTGTTCACAGCATCTTGCCCTGTCATGGCATCAACCACAAATAAAATTTCGGTTGGGTTTACAGCCGCTTTAATATTGGCTACCTCGGTCATCATTACTTCGTCTACTGCAAGGCGGCCTGCAGTATCTATAATTACTACATTTTTATTGTTGGCCTTAGCATGTTTAATGGCATTTTGTGCTATTGAAACGGCATCTTTATTTTCACGTTCGGCGTAAATAGCTACACCAATTTGCTCTGCCAAAACGGTTAGTTGGTCTATGGCTGCAGGTCGGTAAATATCGGCAGCAACTACAAGTGGGCTTTTGCCTTTTTTGGTTTTAAGATACGTGGCAAGCTTACCGGTAAAAGTGGTTTTACCACTACCTTGTAAGCCAGCAATTAATATCACCGCAGGGTTGCCGGTAATGTTAAAATCGGCCTCTTTACCGCCCATAAGTTCGGTAAGTTCATCTTGCACAATTTTAATCATCAATTGGCCTGGGCTAATGGCATTAATTACCTTTTCGCCTGTTGCTTTTTCTTTTACCTTGTCGGTAAATTCTTTGGCTATTTTAAAATTCACATCGGCATCAACCAATGCACGTCTAATATCTTTTACCGTATTGGCAATATTGAGGTCATTAATTCTGGCTTCACCTTTTAGGTTCTTAAATGCAGTTTCCAGTTTTTCGCTTAACGAGTTGAACATAGTTGTCTAGTTTCTATTAATCACTATAAAAAAAAGTGAACCTAGGTGTTCACTTTAAAAGCCTTGCAAATATAGTGGCTTACCATGTTTAAAGTAAATATTGGCTATAAGTTAGTTTTAAAAATGAGTAACTCAATTTGTCAAAATTCTGTCATAATAAGTGTTAGAATTGTTTTTTTAAGTAATGAAGCCCCTCCTTTTTTAGCAACTTATAAACATTTGAAAAAAACATTTGGCTGCTATGTTTTATTTGATATTATTGCACCACTACTAGTTGTAGAACAAAGCGTTTTGTAATGAGCAAAAGACAATTATTTACTTTAGAATTTCCGGTGAGATGCTCACCAACTATTTTATACGGTTTTTTAAGTTCACCTGCTGGTTTGCAAGAATGGTTTGCAGATAAGGTAGATGAGTGGGAAGGCGTTTATAGTTTTACGTGGAATGGTGAAGCACCTGATAAAGCTGAATTTATTGATAGCGTTGAAGACAAATTTGTGCGTTACAGATGGTTGCATTACGATAAAAATGAGTACTTCGAGTTTAGAATTGAAAAAACTGAAATCTCAAACCAAACTATTTTGGTAATATCCGATTTTGCCGAAAAGGCTGAAATTAAAGACCAAAGCCAACTTTGGGAATACCAAATTAAAGAACTGTTTCACCGCTTAGGTAGCTAGTAGTTGTAACAGTGCTTCAAAAGATAATTTTACAAAATCGTTCATAGTATCCCACTCTTGTAGTGGGATTTTTTTTGCCAATTTTATAAATGGCAGTTGCGCCAGTTCTTGTTGGCTAAATTGGCTGAAAGGCTTGTAATTACTAGCTTTAAAGTGATGCTGCCAAGCATCTTGTGTGTTGCAACAAAGTAACCATTGGTTATCATTGGCACTAAGTTGCTTTAGTATTTGTGCTTGAAATTGTTGCTGATAAATGCCATACAATTGTAGCGTAACGCTTACACAATTGCCCCACCAAAAAAATGTTCTTATGGCAAATACATCTTGCTTGGCAAACACCCTAGGATAGTCTAACATTACCCAGGGCAAGCCCAAATAGTTTTCGCCACGTGCTATTTTAGGTGTAGACGATAGTACGTTTTGTGGTAAATGGCTTGCGGTTACGGCTATTTGCATATCACTTGCCAATGCACCAAATGCAGTAATTACCTTGCCAATTATTGTATTCTTTGTTAAAAGCACTGTAGCATTTGTAACTAAGTCTAATTCGGTTGCCGAAAGCTTTATTTTTGTTTCATTCATAAAACAAACCTACGTATAACGGTAGGTTTTTAACCAAATAGGCTGTAAATGGAAAACAAGATTAAAGTTGTAGAGTTATTTGCAGGAGTTGGTGGATTTCGTTTAGGTCTAGAAGGTTGGAATAGAAAATCTGCTTCATCTTTTTATAAAGAAGCGTTAGAATCGAATTACGAAATTATCTGGAGCAATCAATGGGAGCCATCTACCAAAACTCAACATGCATCTTTAGTTTATGAGAATCGTTTTGGAAAAGAAAACCATAGTAATCAAGACATTTCAACTGTAGAAGTCTCAGATATTCCAGATCACGATTTGTTAGTTGGTGGCTTTCCTTGTCAAGATTATTCTGTGGCAACATCTTTGAAAAATTCAAAAGGATTAATTGGAAAAAAGGGTGTTTTATGGTGGTCAATTCATAAAATATTGACAGAAAAGGAAAACAAACCCAAGTATCTTTTTTTAGAAAATGTAGATAGACTTTTAATTTCACCATCAGGACAAAGAGGACGAGATTTTGCAATTATTTTAAAAAGCTTAAACGATTTAGGTTATGCAGTTGAATGGCGAATTATCAATGCTGCAGAATTTGGAATGCCTCAAAGACGAAGACGAATTTTTATATTGGCATATTTGCAAGGAACTTCAATTTATGAAACCATAAACGAATTGCCAGCAAGTGAATGGATTTTCGAGGAAGGAACTTTAGCAAACGCTTTTCCTATAACATCTGAAAATTCACTATTCCCAGCCGAATTTAAACTCAAAGGCGATATCGTTTCTATTTCTGAAAACTTCAATAAAAATGGAGCAACAGGATTGTTTGAAAATGCAGGAGTTATGATTAACGGTTTGGTTACTACTTTAAAAACACAACCGAATTACGAAGGAAGTTTTACAATACTCAAAGACTTAATTCAAAACGGAGAAGTAACAGACGAATTTTATATTAATGAAGAAGAGCTTGACAAATGGAAATATTTAAAAGGTGCTAAAAAAGAAATGCGAACTAACGCAGAAGGATTTGAATATAACTACAGCGAAGGCGGAATGATTTTTCCAGACCCGTTGGATAAACCATCACGAACAATAATAACAGGAGAAGGCGGAAAATCTGCATCAAGATTTAAACACGTAATTCAAACACCAAAAGGCTTTAGACGGCTTTCGCCAATTGAACTTGAAAGGTTAAATATGTTCCCTGACGACCACACAAAACTTGACGGAGTTTCTAATACAAAAAGAGCATTCTTTATGGGCAATGCTTTAGTAGTTGGTGTAATTGAAAAAATTGGAATTGCTTTAAAACAAAAAATTGAGCATGAAGTTGCCGTACAATCTTAATGATAAAAATTCCATATTAGCGTTCGCTAAACTTCTTAAAGACAAATCTTTGAGACAAGCTTGTGATGAAAGTATTTTGATGCACAACTATTTAGGAAAAGGAAATTTCGGTCAAATTCTTGAAAAATTTTATTTTTTGTATGAGCCAAATTCTGATGCCGAACCCGATTTTGCAATTGCAGGTCTTGAACTAAAATCTACACCCTTAAAGCAATTACACAACAATGAGTATCGCTCAAAAGAGCGTTTGGTACTTAATATTATTAACTACCTTGAAGTTATAAACCAAGAATTCGAAACAAGTTCATTTTGGAAAAAGAATGCAAATATTCTTTTGGTATTTTATTTACACCAAGGGGGGTACGATGTACTCGATTTGATTGTGAAATTAGTTGATGAATGGAATTTTCCAAATACAGATTTGGAAATCATTAAAAAAGATTGGCAATTTATAAAACAAAAAATTGCTGATGGTAAAGCCCACGAACTTTCAGAGGGTGATACTTTTTATTTAGGTGCTTGCACAAAAGGTGCAAATGCAAACGCTACAAGAAAACAACCTTTCAGTAACATTCCTGCAAAACAAAGAGCATACTCATTAAAGCAAGGTTATGTAAACCATATTATTGCTTCTATTGCAAACGAAGCAACAGGAATTTATGGTAAACTTATTCCATCGGTAGCCATTGCTAAAAAGCTATCAATTGAGGAAATTGTAATTTCAAAATTCAAACCTTATTATGGCAAAACAATTGCGCAAATTCTTACTTTGACAGGTGTTAAGATTAACACAACTGCAAAAAATTTTTATGCCAGTTTGACCAAAGCTATATTGGGCATTGAATTAGATAAAGAAATAGAAGAATTTGAAAAAGCCGAAATCATAGTAAAAACTATTAGACTAAAGGAAAATAATTTACCAAAAGAAGATATTTCGTTTCCAAGCTTCAAATACCAAGAAATCGTAAACGAAGAATGGGACGACTCTGATTTCAAAGATATTTTAGAACACAAATTTTTGTTTGTATTCTTTCAGTTTGAAAACGAAGAACTTGTTTTAAGAAAAGTAAAATTTTGGAATATGCCTTTTGCAGACATTTTAGAAGCAGAAAAAGTTTGGACAAAAACAAAAGAGATTGTTGCCAAAGGAAACATTGTAAAAGAAATCAAAAACGATATTCGTTATACAAATTTCCCTAAAAAAAAATTTAATTATGTTTCACATGTTAGACCCCACGCCACAAACGCAGCAAACACTTATCCTTTACCTACAAAAGACATACTAACAAAGGCAAACAACTATACGAAACATTGTTTTTGGCTTAACAATACTTATGTAAGAGACGAAATTTATTTGAAATAACATCTACCAAACGTGATTAAAAAACTCGACTTACTCATTATCAGGGCTTTTATTGGTCCCTTCTTGGCTACTTTTCTTATCTCTCTATTCGTTTTAATTATGCAGTTTTTTTGGCTGTATATTGATGACTTAGTAGGAAAAGGCTTAGAAGCTTTTGTAATCATCAAGTTAATAGGCTATTTAGCAGCTACTTTAATACCTATGGCTTTACCATTGGCGTTGCTATTATCGTCTATTATGACCTTTGGTAACCTTGGTGAAACTTTTGAAATTGTTGCCATCAAATCAGCGGGTATTCCTTTGTTGCGCTTTATGAGGCCGCTAATTATTGTTACCGTTTTTATTAGTGGGGTGGCATTTTTATTTGCCAATAATATCATTCCTGTAGCGCAGTTAAAACTTGCGGCTACCAAATACAACATCATTGTTTCTAAACCATCGTTTCAAATAAAAGAAGGTACTTTTTTTAATAAAATTGAAGGCTTTGTTATTAGGGTTGGTAAAAAAGAAAAAGACGATAGTACCATACGAAATGTGGTTATTTACAAAAGAAAATATGGTTTGCAAGATGATGTTATTACCGCTCAAAGTGGCGTAATGCGCACCACATCAGATAAAAAATACCTTGAATTTACATTGCAAAATGGCGCATTATACCAAGAAAAAGGACCGCAACAAACTACCAATACACAGTTTGTGCGCATGGGTTTTAAGCAATACAAAATGCTCTTCGATTTACGTGGGTTTCAAATGACTAAAGCTGAAGACAGCACCTTTCGTTACGATCCTAAAATGCTCAGTGTACGTCAGTTAAATACGGCTATCGATTCGCTACAAATTACCGATTCGCTATTTGCTAAAAGAGCCAAGTTTGAGATTGACCCTTATTTAGCATTTACCAAGTTTAAAGATACAGGTTGGGTAAAAGTACCTGTAGCTAATATTAAAAAGACCAAAGTTTTTTCAGCAGTATTACCAGATTCGATGAAGTTTTTGGTGTACGAAAGAAGTGTGAGCGACCTTAACCAAGTGAAAACAAATGTGGGCTTACTTACAGATTCGTATGTACGCAAGCAGCAAACCATTCGCTTACACCAAATTGAGTGGCAGCGTAAGTTTACTTTATCGGTAGCTTGTATGGTATTGTTTTTAATTGGTGCGCCGCTTGGTTCTATCATTCGCAAGGGTGGCTTAGGCACACCGTTGGTATTTGCCATTGTGTTTTTTGTGGTATTTCACTTGCTCAATACGTTTGGCGAGAAATTTGCCAAAGAAGAAGTAACCAGCGTATTTACAGGTATGTGGCTATCAACTTTGGTGTTAATTCCTGTAGGCTTTTTTCTTACCTACAAGGCCATGGGCGATTCACAATTATTTAATCAAGAGGCTTATTACCGATTCTTTAAACGGGTACGCACATTAATCAATAACTTTCGTTTTAAAAAAGCATCCACTTAAAATTTGTTACTTATGCAAAACAAACATACCAGCCGTAGAGGCTTTATAACCAACACTGTAAAAGCAGGTGCAGCCTTGGTTGTTGCCAATACTATTTTGCCATCATTGGCAAGTGCCGCTACCAATTTTTCGCCTACACCCTTTACACAACAACCTTTGCCTTATGGCTATAAAGATTTAGAACTAGCCATTGATGCTACCACTATGGAAATTCACTACACCAAACATGCAGCTACTTACGCTAAAAACCTAAGCGATGCCTTGGTAGCCGAAAAGGTAGATGTAGCCAAAGTGAACCTAGAAGGCTTAATGGCAAACATTTCTAAGTACTCACCTAAAATGCGCAACAATGGTGGTGGGCATTACAACCACGAGTTGTTTTGGCAAAGTATGACCAGCAAAAGCACCATGAAACCAAGTGGCAAATTAGCCGATGCTATCACTAAAGATTTTGGTTCTTTTGAAGCCTTTAAAACACAATTTACCGATGCAGGTAAAAACCGTTTTGGTAGTGGCTGGGCTTGGCTTGTAATTACCAACGATAAAAAATTAGTAGTAGGTTCTACACCCAATCAAGATAATCCATTGATGGATATAAGCGACCTAAAAGGCACGCCACTGTTGGGTTTAGATGTATGGGAACACGCCTATTACCTACGCTACCAAAACAAGCGCCCCGATTATATTAACGCCTGGTGGAACGTTGTAAACTGGGATATTGTTACCCAACGTTTTCAAGCGGTGTAATAAAGTAAGTTTTTTAAAAAGGATGAAGCGTTGCTTTCGCCCTTCATGGGGCATGGGGCATGGGTCATGGGTGATGGGTCATGGGTGATGGGTGATGGGTCATGGGTCATGGGTCATGGGTGATGGTTCATGGGTGATGGGTCATGGGTCATGGGTCATGGGTCATAGGTGATAGGTGATAGTCGATAGTTGATAGTCCATACCGATAACTAGCAACCAGTAACCGTTGACCGTCAACCGTCCAGCATCAACCATGAACTATGAACTATGAACTATGAACTATGAACTATCACCCAATTTGCCTTTGTTGGCGTTGCTTTCGCCAACAAATCTTCGCTTCGCTGTTTAGCAAATATTAACATCTCACTGCGGCGTTGTTGCGCTTTCGGGCAACGAGTTTGGCTTTGTGCAGGTTGGTTATTAACATTCCGTCTGCCCATAACCACTGCTGATTGAAAATATGAAGTGGCAGTTAAGAACAAAAGTTGCATCTTGCTTGTGAAGCCCGAACAAAAGCTGAATAGAATTACATAAGTTCATTGTTTTTTCGCCAGACCAACTTGCACAAAACCATTATGTTGGGCGTAGTTATTTTGGTCTTTTCATAAAAATTACTGCGTTGCCATATTCACCATCTTCCATAGCTTGCAATGTATGAGTTACATCAACAGATTGTCCCAATTTACTTGTCCAAAAACCATTACTAAGTTGTCTAGCAGCGTGTGTAGGTTTTCCAAATGAAGTAGCATAAATTGCTATTTTTTCATACCCAATTTCCAATAAGTTATTGTCACAAATACTATAGTTTATTTTACTAAAAAGCAAAACAAAACTTTCAAGTGTTTCATTTCTTGGAACATCTTCTGGCCAATACATAATATTGGTATTATCAGGCCAATACCATTTTGTATTATCTCCAAAAGCCCAAGCTATACAATTATATTGTGGTGTTTGAGGACTTGTTAGATGAAAGTTTTCTCGAATTGAATTTGGAAATTGAGGTAAGTGAAAATTCATTATAAATTATTTTCTGCCCAGTTTAGCCAGTCTTGTTTCATTAATGAAAAAATACCTTGATGTTCTTTTTTGATTGGATTTTCGCCACTAATACTTTGAAGTGCGAAAAACCAAAGTGCATCATTGGACTTTAAATCATCTATTATAAATTGTAAAGCAATTGGTCCCAACTTTATTATGTTTTGGTATGCACTATTATTTACAATGTCACTAGAACTTGATGTTAACATTGTTTCAATTTTCCAAATACTAGACAATTTTTCAAACTTTTTCTTTACTTCTACATTTCTCAATAAGTTTAAATAAACACTATCTCTATAATAGAAATTTCTAGTATAGTCATAGTTTCTTTTTATAGATTGTGCGTATATTGATATTGCTGGTGTCATTTTAATGCTTTAATTAAATAATTCTCGTGTTTTGTTAGTAATACAACTTTCAAATACTTCATTCTTAATAACTCGCATTTCTGCGAAAATTTTATTTATATTTTCATCATTATTAATAATTCCAAGTTCTTGGGAAACATCAATATCTAAAATAAAATTAAGGGTCTCGTCATTCTTTTGTGCTATTGTTTCTGTGATTGTTACCATTTTCAAATCATCATTGTAAGGTATTTGTGTTTGCATAAAAAAATTTGAAAAACTCTGTGGTAAACAAGTTGGTATTGGTGGTATATTAGTAAAATACGCTTGAAAAGAAGCAAATGGCATTGGAATTTCAATTTTATTAATAAACCTAGTAGAAATTTTTAAAATCAAGTTTGGGTTAAACGTATTGCTGTATATATCCCAATTTTTTTTAAATGTTTCATAATGCTTTTTCCAGGTTGAATATGGTTTTAACACATTTAATGTAAAACCGTCAAGTCTTACTTGTAATTGCTGTTTTGTATCTAAAGTTGAATAAATGAACCCAACATCATTAGTTTCAATTTTTGAAGCTGGTTCTTGTTCTTCTTTAAATTCAATAGTGCCTAAAAAATTATTTCTTTTTTTTTCAACTACAAAATTCGAGTCTATTTTGTCCTTAATTGCGTTTAGGCTTTGAACTTGATTTGTATTAAGTTTATCTATCTTAATATCAAATATTGCTTCTTGTATAGGGGCGTTTTTGTAGTTCATTTGTGTACAAATGTAGTTGTCTGTTTTATATGCGTTTGTAGAAAAGGAAAATATTAACACAATAGAAAAGTTATCAACAAGCGAGCCTAAACTGCTAATTTCAAGTTTCTCTTATAATTCTGACTAACGTACAAATTTTAGGTTGTTATGAACCCTAAATCTTCTGTT